>JAGGUS010000153.1 GCA_021158375.1 Thermoprotei archaeon | reverse complement strand
TAGCTGGTTTAGAGTAAGGAAATTATTGAGCTGGGCTTTAACTTAGGCATAACGGTGTATGATGTAGCATATGTCATCTTAGCTAAAAAGAACAACCTCGTACTGGTGATAGAAGATGAGGAGATTTATAAAAAGGCGAAAATCTCGTTAAAATGACGCATTTAGATGATGAATCCCCCGCTTTAGTGTAAGATGTTCTTTCTCGATATGGATACATCATTAAAAAGAAGCATTAGGTGAGCTTCTCGATTAGATAAAAAGATGTACATTTCCATGATTTTCGAATCTTTTTAACATATAACATGTAATGATAAAATTTATATAATAAGGTAAGATCAATGTTATGGTGGTTCAGATTGTTCATATGAGAAGACATAGTCTGAAATCAATATGGAAACCAACATCGATTTTAGCCCTAATAATATGTGTATTCTTCATTGTACCTTACCTACATGCTGGGATGTCTCATGCTCCTCAGAATGATAAAAATGATAAATACGAATGCTGGCAGTTAGTGAAATCTTTCAGCTTTGAAGTACATATCATTGGTAAGGCTAAAGACTTCATTGATTATGTTTGGCTTAACTCGACTCTAACTAATAGAGTCTTCATCCATAAAGACATTGATGGTCTTCTTAGGCATTCTGCTGTAGACATTCCAGTCATAATATTCTACATTGACGATGTAATCAATATAGATCCCGATAGAACCATAACTGCTGTGAGGCATTTCTTGAGAGAGAAAAGGAGTTATCAAATCATCTTTCTTAACCCTACGTCAGAAGCTAAGAAAAGCCAAAGAGCCTATACTCTAGTGAATAATCTCTTTAAGAAAAGGAATGAAACTCTCTTCTTACCATACGAGATTACATCAGACTCTAAGAGTGAGGCAAAAGTACATGACGCCTTATTTACTGCAAAACTTGTAGCCTATAGTGCCAATCCATGTGGAACGTTTATTTCAAATGATATCAGTCTATCAGCACTAAGCGTTGCGCTTTGGTGCTTCTTAGATACTCCACATCTTCATAGAACAATTCCTGCAGGAGAATATTATTCGATAACTAGGCTAGAAGGTTTTTCACTCATAGGCTACATAGGATGGTTACATGCGTCTGCAGGTAGTTCCATAAATTATGGAGGCGATATGTGGGTTAAAGTTGAATACTACTACGCGAATGGACATCCAAAGTACACATGGTGGCTAGCCTATGTAATGCACTCTGCAGTAGGCGATACAGGCGGTATAGACTCACCACCAGTATGGTTTAAGACCATGACATATTGGATGACAGATATATATCCTGGACAAGTATTATGGGATTGGGAACCTAAAAATGTACAGACATCTGCAACTATAACGTATTCGTTTAGTATATCAATCTCTGAAAATATTAGTGCACAATTTAGTGTTTCATATTCAGCGCCTGCCAGTTCATACTTTGAAATCTATGATAAGGGCAATCCTGGTGCTGGTGAAGTAATCACAGAACATTACGTTAGAAACGCTAAGGCCGGTGTAAGATATACTGTTGAGCCAAGCTCGATATGCCTATTAGATCCTGATAAGCCCGGTGGCATCACTCCTGTAGTGGTCAAGCACGTTATGGAAACTGAGTTTGATAACGATGCTGCAGGCCCTGCTGAGATATCCTTTGAGGCCTTGCTCTATCCTACTAGTGTGGAGAAACTCTAGTTAATCTCCGTTAATTTTTCTCCTCATCTACATATTTTATTATAACATTAACCTCGCCTTATACTTCGTGTAAGGCTCTATGTATACTCATTATTTCCAAAATTCTTGTCAAGCTCATACTCATCGTAAGAAATTAATTGAGAGATTTCCACATATTTCATTATGGGTAGTGTAAATGATTGATGTCTTGGAATTTAGTCGTCTTTCATTAGTTATGCTAGTCATGTCAATACCTCGGATTATGACTCACATACTGTTCTTCGCCATAGGTGTTATGGCCTTACGGTATTGGGGGATTTTTGCATTGCCGATATTCATATGTCACGTAGCTCCCATTGCTGGACTCATTTATGGCTGTCTAGTCACGATATTTAGTGGTGTTGATAGGCATCCAAGGGCATTTGCTTATGCACATGGCATCTTCTCATCAATAGCATCACTTCCTCTGCTAATGACGTTTAATTTCACAAAGGATCCTAACTATTTTAAAAGGTATTTTCCCGAGTTCTCGTTACCGCTTTGGGTAGCGATTTTAATTTATTCGGTACTATACGGAGTCTACGCAGTTCTAGCTTATAGATCACTTTCTATGACAATCCTTGATTATTGTAAGAGGCCTTCTAGAGATGTATTATATTACTGGAGGGCAGGTGCGATAATTGGGATAGCATTGGCTACGGTTCTAATTTACGCAATTATTAGGTGTATCGTAGAGGGTAGTGGTATGGTTAATTGGTACGTTTTAGCATGCGCTATAGTCTATGTCATTATGGTTCTAATCTTGTGTCTTGATGAGATATTTCTTGATGGTAGGCTCAGGCATACGAGATACCCTATATTTATTCCGTTATTGATTCACACGTCTTGTCTCTTCATAATCTTCTCACCATTAATTCCTGAGCGTATTATAGGTTCATTCTTCGAAATGATCTTAGTCTTCCCGATTACAGCAGTGTTTCCTGGTATTGCCATAGGTTTTGGTTTTGAACAATTTCTTGCGCTAATATCCCTATCCTTCATCTTTCCATATACTAAAGTATGGGGGATATCTGGTGGCCTTAGTATTCCACTGCTCATACTTAGTTTCTGGGTGCTCTTTGAATTTCTAGCATTCTATAAGATATTTAAGAGGGCTATCTAGATCTGGAGTAATTCCAGCTCTCATATCTATGAGTTATGCTCATTTTCACGGCTACTAAGGATTTGGTACAAGGGTGAGAGCTCAGCCCTTGTAAGCCTCTTCACATATCCGCATAGCTCAGCTTCATCATCAGTGATATTACTAAGTAGCTGGAGTAATTATACTTTTGCGTCCTACATGACTTGCTTCTTTGGATACCATAGACCTCTTTTCTCTAGTTCACTAATATATTTGAGGGCTTCTTCATCGCTTAAGTCATACCATACGTGGTAAGCATCAGCTACTGCAAAGCCGAATAAACTTGAACGTATATTTGGGCATACAATCTTATCAATATCATGACTTAGTAGAATCAGAGAGGAAATGGGTGCTGTTGGAATTGCAATAATTATGTTTGCTGGATTGAATTTCTGAAGTATAAAAATGTAACATATTACAATGAAATGCATTTTTGTTTTTAATTATTTTATTGTCTAAAACTGCTAAAATTATCTGAATAACTCTGAAATTGCTTAAAAAGTTTACCCCTAACAAGAAATTTGGTCTAGAAGTTCGCCGACAAAACATCAGCTAACTCTGACTTCATCACCTTTCTGCTAACTTCGGGTTCATCATCCATTATATCATACTTAAGATTCGCTATATGAATCTATCTGCACATCTAGTATCGGTCTTAGTTGGCGCTAATCATGTGCTAAAGTTTATCTAGTTTCTTGTCTCTACTTTTAACGCAACATAAATGAGGAGGCGATGCCCTTAGTGAAAATAAGATCTATAAGTAAGAACTATCGAGTCATATTGACTAAAAGGCTGGTATACTCATTTGCTTCAGGTCTTACGCAAAACTATACGTCTATTTATATAGTTAAGCTTGGGGCTAATCCTGTACAATTAGGCGGGCTCAATACTATTGGTAGTCTCGTATCGGCAGTCGTATCTTCCATTACTGGATGGTTCGCCGATCATTATAGTTTAAGAAAAGTCTATCTCGCGTCCCTTGCTGTAACGATCATCTCTCCTCTTGTGTATTTCATAGCTAAGGATTGGCGGTTAACCTTGATCCCCATTTTAATATTTCATATCAGTATGTGGACCATTTCTTTGTTGGAAACTATAATAATTGCCGAAAGTCTGCCTAAGAGGAATAGAGCTACTGGCTTTAGTCTAACCTATGCTTTGTCAGGTCTTGCTTCTATAATCTCGCCTATGGTTGCTGGTATGATACTTTCTTATTTGGGTGGGCTATATGTGAGGAACATGCGTCTATTATTTCTCGTACAGTTCATAATAATGTCTTGTACTTTCTTATGGACTGTTATGAACTTAAGTGAAGTTCATGTAAATCGACGTAATTTATCATCAAGCCCTTTTACGGAACTAAAGTACTTATTTAGGAGTGTAGGAGTTAAGAAGTGGCTTATTGTCGAAAGCCTTGGTGCTTTTATATTTGGGGCTGTAAATCCCTTTGTAATGGTATATGCTGCTGAAATTAAAGGTGCTGATGCTCTTACGCTAGGAATAATGGGCTCCGTTCAGAACCTGACGTATATGCTCTCAGTCATTCCTGTTGGAAGATTAGCGGATAGGATAGGGCGTAAGTGGACAATCCTTTTATTAAGACCCTGCCTTTACGCTTCTATGCTTACTTTAGTTTTTGCCCCGAGCAAGACGTACCTAATAATTGCGGCGGCTCTACGAGGTCTTTCCTGGGGTGCTATGGGTGCGTGGTCTTCTATAAGAATGGAGCTCGTAGATCCCCCATTAAGGGGGATATGGAGTGGGCTAATTGGGATGTTAAGAGGGTTAGCAAGGGCACCTGCATCATTAATAGGAGGTCTTCTTTGGGCAAATATAAGCCCTGGAGCACCTTTCATAATGTTAGTATTAGTTGATGTATCTATAAGGATGCCGTTAGTACTAAAGATGCCTGAAACATTAGCTTTAAAGACGGGTGAATAGTAAATTCATTTGGTTTTTAACCCTGCAACAATTGGACAAAGGGGATCTGGCATCTCTACGGATCCATATTTTATATAGGCCCTGGCATAACATCCGCCTTTGCAATAACTATTTAAGGGGCATCTATTACAAGGTTCCTTTAGATTAGGCCTCATTATCTTTTTCATTAAGGGATGTTCTTTAAACATATGCCATGCTTTTCTAATTCCCAGTTCCTTTACATTACAGATCTCATAGTTCAATACATCACATAATATAACTCTGCCTGATGGAGAGATATCCATTACATCCCAGTACCTGCAATTACTATATCTAATATATGGTGATTTAAATATGACTCCTACAAATGGAGCACACCATACCCATATCGTTATTCCTAGTTCCTTTGCCTTTGCATTAGCATCCTCTAGGGCTTTAATGAAATGCTCTGGCCTTACATAAACGTTATTCCTCATAGCATTGCCTGAGGGCATTGCAGGTATTATTGAAACAGATTCTGCTCCTATCTCTATAGCCTTAGATATTATGCTCCCAACATAATTCCAGTTTATCTCCGTAATCGATATATTTACGTGAATATGCAGACCTTCTTCTTTGATTAAGTTAAATCCTTTGAGAAATCTATCCCACGTCTCCCTTCCTCTATGCGCTTCATATAATTCTCTATTATGCCCATCTAGGCTAGTATAAATTACTATGCCTAACCTACTTAGTTCCTTGGCAATATCTTGTTTAATAATTGTCAGGTTTGTAAAGAGCGTGGCGTAAAGACCCAAATCTATAGTCTCTTTCAATATTTGGATCATATCTCTTCTCAATAAAGGTTCTCCTCCAGTATAGTGTATGTGCTCAACACCTGCATCTGTTGCATCTTTAACTATTTTTAAGACTTCTGTCGTACTAAGCTCTCCCTCGCTTCTATACATATTTGCATAACAATGTATACAATTAAGATTGCACCTACCAGTTATTAGCCATATTATATCATTAGGCGCTTCTTCATTCATCTAATCACCAAATATTATGAACTTACTATGATGGACTGCAGTCTCTCTTTTATCATACATAGCTATAGAAGAATAAATTTTACTTATGATTACTTATCTCATCAGGAGAGGCCTTGTTCATCATACCAGGACATTTCAGAATGGGTGTTCATCATTATAATGCTAATATGATGGTATACGAAGAGATTATAAGAGGTATGTAGCGCGGTGAATACGTCCCTCACCTGTTCATCCTGCCCCTTGCGGGGACGTCACAGGTGCCTATATTAATGATACGTCACTTCTTAAATAAACGTTTAGGTTTAGCTCTTCTTGTTCTTCTTAGTCATATTATTGTTCTTAGGCAGAAATCGCCTAATTATGAACTTAGTGCCTAAATAATCTACAATTTCTATAAGTCCTCTCTTAATGAGTTTATCTATCACCTCATTAGGATCTTTATCATGTTCTGAAATTAAGCGAACTGCGTGTTCGTAGCGAAGTGGATGAACTGCCGTAGTCCTTAAAATATACTCTTCAGGCTCTCCTGCGAGATGAGTAACATAATCTTCAGGCATATTAAGTAGCTTTACTTTATTCTCACCCAAGCTATCTTTAAAAGTCTCATATGCTTGAATTAGCTCGAAATAGGATGGTGGTCTTACCCACCTCTCTGCCGGTGGTCTGATTGGTACTGATATGTACGCTACATCGACATTTAGATCCTTAAGATAACGTGAAATTTCTCTTAGGCTTTCTCGCACAGTATTAATCCCACTTACAAGCATAGTTTCACTTATTACTTTTCCTCTATAACTCTTCACGAATTCCCTTATACTTTCTAAAATACGGCCTATCTCCAGCTTTAAATGCGGCCTATTGATCGCTTTCCAGATTGAATCGGATACGGCGTCAACTTTAATTGATACGAGATCTGCTTGATAGAGCGCTTCTCTCACTTCATCAATACATAATAATGATGCATTAGTAAATACTGCAATAGGTATATCTAAGGCCTTCTTCATGCCATCTATCTCTGATTTTAGATTTTTATCTAAAGTTGGCTCGCCATCAGGAACAAATGATATATAATCTATTTTTCTTAATCTCTTAACAGCATCAATAACGCTATTAATTATGTCCTCAGGTTTATAAAACGCTCTTCTTTTAATGGTCTTATTAATGGTTCTCCCAAGTTGACAGTATATGCAAGAATAACTACAAAACTTATAAGGTATATTATTCACACCAAGAGAAATTCCAAGCCTCCTAGACCTAACGGGGCCGAACACTAAAGTTCGCACAATCTTATAATATATTTGCTAATTATTAATATTATCTCTAAAAAAGATTACTAAATTAAATCATCTAACTTATAGCTTTTTGCACACTTTTATTTTCATTTAAGTAGTTCTCATTAACTATATTCTTCCAGTATTTTATATTGTATATACATCCAGGATCTGGCCCTAAAGGATCTCCATAATATCCATATGCTCTTGCTCTACATCCTCCACATACATACTTATATGGACATTTACCACAGAATCCCTGTAATAGCTCCCTATTTCTCAGCTTATTAAGGATCTCTGATCTGCTCCATAGTTCTTCAAAGCTATTCTTTCTTAGACTCCCTACAGTTATTGGCATGAATACACATGGTATTAAATCTCCGTTTGGCTGAACGGCTGCATATATCCTGCCTGCACCACATCCACCAATGAATTCCGCTAAAGATCTAACTGCAGGATCTGCCCCTACATAAAAATGTGTAGGTGATATTTCTTCCCCTCCACTAAGCTGTAATACTACTCGACCATATTGTGGTGCGGTCGCCTCTATTTCTAAACCCCTCCTCCTCATTTCCTTATATATCATCCTAAGAAACCTCTCCCTCTCAACTGGGCTTAAATCTAGCTCTACTATATCCTTCCCCCGACCTACGGGAACGAAATTAAAGAATACAACTCTCCTTACGCCTATAGTCTCTGCAAGATCTAGTATATCTTTGACTTCGCTCAGATTAACTTTTGTAATGGTTACCGCCATAGCATGCGATATTCTGAGTTTTACTGCATTTTCAAGAGCTTTTACTGCTCTTTCCCATGAACCTTCAACGCCACGAAACCAGTCATGCTTTTTAGGATTAGCACTATCAAGAGATATTTCAGCGTATCTCAGCCCTAAGTCT
>JAGGUS010000081.1 GCA_021158375.1 Thermoprotei archaeon | reverse complement strand
TTTCCAGGAGAGCTGTTCTATTATCTCAAAAGCCGTTGTCTTCTCTCCCTCTAAAAGAAATGGATTTGCTGAGTCAATATAATATGCATTAGCTCCTGTCTTCATAGCAAGTTTTCTTGCTTCTTCTTGTGAGTGAACTATACGTATTGTTGCTCCTAGAGCTATTGCTTGATAGAACTCCCCTCTATCTATATCTGGTGAACAGAAGAACGTAACTTGCATATCACTTTTTGCACAATATGCCGCTAGTGATACAGCTAGATTAGCGTTTACAGAGCAAGTCACACGCTTATACATTCCATTAAGTAAGGAGATGACTACAGTGGATCCCCTATCGAGAAAGGAGCCAGTAGGATTGACTGTCTCGTTCTTAAGCATTAAGCGAACTCCAGGAATAAGGCGCTTTGAGAATATGAGCGGTGTACCGCCTTCTCCTAATGAAATCTTGGCTTTATTCGAAATATATGGCAATAGCTCTTTATAAGCCCATACCCCTAATCTTCTTCGAACTTTCCACTGAAGAGTTCGTTTACGTATTCTTTCATAGTCGTATTCGACCTCTAGGTAACAATTACATTTAGTGCATAGTACCTCGTGTATATTAAACGGGTATCTACGTCCACATCGAGGACACTTCATTCCCTTTATTAATGTATTATACTTTATCTTCTTCGTTGTCATAGGCTTTCAAGTACTTCAGCAGCTTTGTAGAACGCTAAAAGCGCAGCGCCTGTTCCCCAAGATGATATTTCACCATGTACATCTCCACCATAGCTTACTATACCTCCAAAGGCCAGCGCATCATAGCCTCTATATTGTAGTGTCTCGACCCAATCAAGCGCTTTTAGCGCTGCATCTAGGTATTTCTTACCCTTTACATGAGAATAAACTCTGAGTAGGGAGAGAGCTATCATCTGGGATCCTGTACCCTCTTTACCACCCTCCTTAGTATTTATGAAATGATACCATGATCCATCTGAATTTTGAGTCTTTATACAGTAATCCGCCTCCTTGATGGCTGCATTAAGCCATTTATCATCTCCAGTTATCTCATAGAGATCTAGTAGGAGTTCCATTACATAATGCTCAGTTCTAGTTCTGGTCTGAGGTATAGGTTTCCTTTTAGTTAAATCGTAACACCAGAAGATACCCCCCTCTTCCTGTTGTACATTACTTATTGTGAACTCAGCTGCTTTGATAGCCGCATCAAGCCACTCTCTATCTTTAGTAATCCTATATAGATGAGGTAATATCTGTGCCTGACACCAAGGAGAATCTACAAGTAGATCATAAGGCTGTATACTACCATATAGCATTATATCTCCAGGCCATGCTCTAATCCATCCTTCATTAGGATCTTGCCAACTAAGAACGAATTCTCCCGCTAACTTTATAGATTTAAGGATCTCTTCATCCTTTAACTCCTTATAGAGATATACTATACCACTAGCAGCAACACCAGTATCAGCTATATCATACCAAGTCCATGTGTATATGTCTGCATATACATGAAGGCAAGAGAGATAAGCTCCCTTTCCCCTTCCATCCTTCATCTGTTTCCCTATCAGATGTTGTACAAACATCATAGCTGATCTTAAGCTTGAGACATCCCCTCTTCTGTGGTAGTCTTCCAAGAGTCCAGGAATTATCCATTTAGCAGCCCAACAAAACATGGTCTTTGGTATTCTCATACTTTTAGGCTTATATGGTGCGGGTATTGAACCATAATATTCTGAATTTATGTCCTTTACTTGGAATGTCTTCAGCCATTCGGCAGCAAGACTGGCGACTCTAAGATAGCGATTTATATGTTCCTTTACATCCATATGCCTCATTAAGTAAAGTTAGGTCTTAGAATATAAATACTATATCATGGACTAAAACCATAGTTTTCTATCATCAATATATTTATGGCATAATATTTTTATTCTTAAGGGAAAGGGGAATTAAGAGGGAGTAATCATGAGGGTGAGTGAGGAAATAGCAGTCATAGCCATATTTTCGGCATTAACAGCTGTTCTAACAGCATATGTGGGATCTTTCTTTCCGTCACCTACAGGAGGGTATACGCACATAGGAGATTCGGCGATATTCATTGCAGCATTGCTCTTTGGACCCAGAGTCGGAGGCTTAGTCGGAGCTATAGGTTCAACCGTAGCCGACCTCGTAGTGGGCTATCCTAGGTGGTACGTAACGATAGTAGCTCATGGTCTAGAGGGATTTATAGCCGGAATGGGTAGAAAAAGAAGGGTATACATACAAGGAATATTGTGCTTTTTGGGTGGCGTAGTTATGGCTTTAACGTACTTTTCAGTAAATGTGTTTATTAAGGGCTTAGGGCCAGCATTAGCATCGCTCTTCAGGGATGTCTTTGGGCAGACACTAGTATCTACTGTAATTGCAGTGCCTGTGGTAGGAGCTACGGAATATGCACTAAGAGGCCGTAAATAACTTAAATGAGCCTTCTCATATGACTTTCTTCTACTTAATTATCGTGTTATATTTTTAAATATGATATTTAGCTTCAGATAATCTTAGAGGTGTTGCATCTGAATGTTATTGTTGTTATGTTGGATAGTTTGAGGGCTGATCATTTGGGTTGTTATGGTAATTCTTGGATTAAAACTCCTAATATAGATAGTTTTGCTAAAGAAGCAACAGTATTCGAGAGAGCATA
>JAGGUS010000014.1 GCA_021158375.1 Thermoprotei archaeon | reverse complement strand
TGTTGGGCAGCATGCCTCCGTTTAAGATATATGCAGTATACTGGGGTATGGGCGTTTCAATAATCATATTCTGGCTGATACTTAATTGGAGGTATATGTTAGATACAATACGGGCTGCAATACGAGGACCAACTAAAGAAGAGTGGGAGAGTGAAGCATTGCCTTATAGGGTTGCATGGGGTCTCTTTGCAATAAGTACTCTAGTGCTTATGTTCTGGCTCTACGCTGCAGGCCTTCCAATGGCAGCTGCGATCCTGGCAATATTGACCTACTTCTTAGGCAATATGAGCGGTGCTAGGATATACGGATTGAGCTTTGAAATAGGCCCTGTGGACTGGATGTACTTGCCAAGCTTAACTATGTACCTATTCCCAAATGTAACGAGCACTGAACAAGTCACTCCTGCATATGCGAATACTGTATTTACTGCAGGATGGCCTACTGGATGGCTTGTCTATAACGCGCCATCATTCGCCATGTGGTATAGAGTAGCGAAGGATGTTGGTGTCAGACCTAGAGATATGTTCTGGGCACTCTTCATAGCGTTCTTAGCAGCGTCACTCTTGTCGTATCCTGTAGCACTAAAGGTCTACTATAAGGTAGGCATGTCAAGCTCTGTTAGAGGAATATTAGAGCCAGATGCGAATTGGTTAATAGATCCATCCACATGGCAGACATGGCCTGCTATGAAACCATGGTGGCCTCATGCACTAATAGGCGCAGTAATAATCGGTGTGCTATCCTACCTAAGAGCTCGCTTCATATGGTGGCCATTTGACCCAGTAGGTGTATATGTAGGCATATATCATAACGAGACCATACCAATGGTATTCTTTGTAGCATGGTTAGTCAAGTATTTAGTAATAAAGTTCGGTGGTATGAGAGCACACGATGGAATATTAGTGCCACTAGTTGCAGGAATTAGCGCAGGTGCAGGGCTTTGTTGGTTCATAGGTGGGGTAGCGGCGTTACCAAAGTACTTAGCATCATAAAACATATCCCTATTTTTCATAGAAAAACTATTTATTCATTTTCTAGTTTAAATTTAATTAGAGGTAGGCAAATTATGTCTAAAGCAAAATACTTAATTCCTTTTATTATAGCCACCATCCTAGTACTAACTACAGTTGGCACATGTAACACTACTAAAGCGCAAGCTCTCTCATATACTATGACAGATACAGAGATAGTAGTGTCTGGTGCAACCTTTGAGGTACACATCTCAAAAAGTGGTGGTATCACTGCATACTACTTCATGGGATATCCTGTATTGGGCACTATAGGCGAAGGCGTAGCAATAAATATTTGGGATAGGGACTGGGCTGCTCATCCGACTACTAGTGCGACTGTGATTAAAGATCCTGAGATAAAGGAGTATGATTGGGGGCTTCTAATAAAGACCTACAGTAAAGTTGAATTGCCTAATAAGGGCATGTTCTATGAATATACTACAGTACATAGAGTTTATAAGTCAGGTGCCGTAGTTATATCCACTATAGTTAAGGCATTAAAGGACTCAGATTTTGCAGGCGCTGCTATACTAATTACATTCCCATGCAAATATTACTATAATGGTAAATTCATTGCATATAGACAAGGATCTGTCTCCTTTAGTGTTGATAGTTTCCCACCAGAATACAATCCAGAGGCTGAGCAAGAAGGCTTTGTGATAAAACATGGTATGCTCGATTCGGGATATTTAGCTCTACCTCCTGAAGGAAAGATAAACGTACTTATAGTATTTATAAATCCTCCTGAAATAAAGTACATAGAGGTTTCTGATGCACGAGCATGGGGAAGTGACTACTTCTATTTATGCGATTGGGTAGCTCCTGATTGGACAGGACTAAATTTGATCCCAAGAAGTGCAGGTGACTCATATAACTTCACGTGGATGATATTTCCGCACAATAATGGACCTAACTTTAGTGAGAGGTTCCTTAAAATAATGAATGAAGGGAAAGCCGCCAATAATTATATACGTAAAGTAGAGAAAATAGTTAAAAGCGCTAAAGCTAAAGCCGATCTAGAGAAGGCAAGGGCTTCTCTCTCGAAATTAATATCTGCCATCTGCTCTGGTAATCTGGATAAGGCAGAACAGTTCGCGACTGATGCCTATAAGTATGCTAGAAGCGCCTATTCAACCGAGGCAACGAGAGCTGGTATTCGCTATATAATCATACCAATAGTGATATGTGTAGCATTATATGGCTTAGCTGCCAAGAAATGGAAAGGAGGAGCGCCAGAGGAGGAAGAAGAAAAGGTATGATAATGTCCAGTTTTTCTTTACTTGTAACCTATTCTTACATTGCGTCTCTCCATATCAGTTAAAGTTACTCCTCTTTTAAGAGTCTCCTTAAAACCATAAAGAGATCTTTAATTCTTACATCCTCTACGATTATGCTTTTATCTTTAATTAGACTATTTAGCTCCTCTAGAGTTACTTCTCTCATAACATTTCCTACTCTAATGGTAAGAGTATACCTTGGATGAAATATCATGCTTGGATCTCCAGAATATACTACCCTGCCTTGATTAAGCACAACTAGATTATCGGGAATTATACCTAGATCTATGTGGCTAGTAATTATGATTAATCTATTCATACTCAGCTTTTTAATTATATCGCGTAGTGGTGGTATCATTACTATATCTAGATTGCTAAAGGGTTCATCTAATAGGAGGATTTGCGCCTCCTTTAATAGGGCTATGGCAATCTGTACTCTCTTTCTATACCCTGCCGAAAGTTCTAGGTATTTCTTATTAAGGAAGTCCTTTAATTCAAGCAATTCAATAATACCCTTAAGATTCTCTTCATCCATAGCAAATGCAGACAATATCTCATATACTTTCATGTTAGGAAATGAAACGTCTTCTGCTACATAGCTTATAAATTCGTGAGCTTGCCCTGTAGGTATCTCTCCCTTACTCGTTATTATCCTTATAGTTCCCTTATTTGGTTTAATGAAGCCAGCAATAAGCTTAGGTAATGTGCTCTTACCGCTACCATTAGGACCGATTATTAGATTAAGGCCTTTTACAAGCTCTAGCCTGCTAACATTAAGCTCAAATCCTGGATATCTCTTTACCACATTCTCTAAGACTATACTCCTTACGATCAATGTCTCCTCACCTCGATTATACCCATATCTGTCTGATACGCCCTTGCAAATGCAGCAATATGTATAACGATAGGTCCTTCGCTATATATGCTAATCACTTTATACTTGGTTATATCGTCCAACTCAAGGATACTAATCTGACCACGGTATGGATAGAGGATCGTTAAGCTGATTGTAGTATTAGGAATTATATTTATGATATACATACC
>JAGGUS010000253.1 GCA_021158375.1 Thermoprotei archaeon | reverse complement strand
CGATTGTACACTGTAAAGTAGTATCCAATCATCATCATTAATAGACTCACTATCAATACTACCATTACGATTAAAGCTAAGGGGAACATTTCTAGACCTCTATTTATTAGTAATCACGACATAGATAAATATTGCCCACTTTAATAGAATAATTTCATTAAGTACGTATTAAGGAGTACTAATGTGTCTCGCACTTAGGCGATATTAGCATCAACATTAACTAAAAACAAGATAATTTCCTCATCTTAATTCCACCACTTTAATCTACTTGGTGAAGTCTATTACGTTCTTTATATCGTCTGGTTCCCTTTCTATAGCCCTTCTAAACTCCTCAGGCTTTACAATTTTCGTTATCATCCCTTCTAAAAATCCTGGATATCTCCTTCTAGCTTCCATTAAATATTCTTTAGCTCGTTCGAAATGTCTTTTACCTGCACATACAGAACCTACTATTACTCTATTATACTGCATTAAATCGGTCATTAAGGAACCAAGATCTATCTCAATTTTTGTAGGCTGATATACCCCTAATATTACGATTACTGAATTCGGCTTTCCTAATTTTAGAGACCTGTATACTACTTCTGTACTTCCCGTTGCTTCAATTACTACATCATACTTTCTTTCAATAGTCAATTTGCGAATATACTCTGCATCAATCATGTTTACCAGCTTTGCTTTTCTACTTTCAGGCGGTCTCCTTCCAAGTACTGAAACATTAAATCCTTGAAGTCTTAATATGAGCGCGCTCAACAAACCTATTGGCCCTGTGCCTAAAACTAACATGTCCTTTCCGCTCCATTTATATCTCCTCTGAATGACCATTACTTGCTCTATGGCCTTAACCACTACTGCTGTAGGCTCAAGTAATACTGCAATTTCCTTCAATTCCTCAGGAACTTTAACTATGAATTTAGCATCTGTTACAGCATAGTCTGAAGCGAAACCATGAAGGCCCCATACACCATGTTCTTTATAGTGTCCTGTAATGCAATAGTCTTCCTCTCCTGCCCTACAACTTGGACACATTTCAGGACACGGTCTTCTAACTGTAGGGACGACTATATCCCCTACACCTATATCTACTCCTCCATCAACTTCTACTACTTTACCCACCGCCTCATGACCTAGTATTATATAGTCATAGCCCTCAGGCGTTCTTCCATGACCTCTAAATATTATATCTCTATCCGTTGCACAAACACCAACTCTCATTATACGCAATAATGCTTCACCAGCTCCTGCCTTGGGCTTAGGGATGTCTATTAGCCTTAACGTTTCGGGCCTCCCTGGCGTTACCACTAGTGCACGCATAGTGAGGCACCTTCCATCTATTTTAAGGAATAACTAATGCCTTAATAACGTTAGGCACCTTTCTCTCAAGAATATCTCTAATTCCATTAAGATTAACCTTTATGCTTATCAGCTTACTTAGATCCACAATATGCCTTCCTATCAGTTTAATCGATCTACGCATTGTATATGGATTAGTGAAAGAACCGACTATCCTTAGCTCCTTCTTATAGATTGCTACTGGCTTTATCTTAGCTATAGCATTTGGAGGCATTACCGAGAACTCAAGTATTCTTCCAGTAGGAGCGCTTATCTCTAAGCTCTGCTCAAAAGCTTTTACATCTCCAGTGCACTCAATAACCAGATCGGCTCCTTTACCATCTGTCATGCTTAATACAACGTCCTTAACATTATCTACTGTCGGGTCTATAACTTCGTCTGCACCAAGCTCCTTAGCCTTACTTCTTCTGAAATCATCTATTTCAGATACTATAATCGGCGAATATCCTATCCTTTTTAACAACTGCAAGAAGATTAGACCTATGAAGCCAGCCCCTAAAATAACAGCACTCTCTCCTACCTTTATTCCAATCTCATCTAGACCATGAATAATGCATGCAAGAGGCTCTGTTAGACATGCTTCTTCAAATGATATATTATCAGGTATTTTATACACTACGCTTTCAGGTATCGCTACATATTCTGCATATGCTCCCTGTCTATTTATTCCAACACTTTGAAGTTCTTCACAAAAATGCCTTCTACCAGAACGGCAATAGAAGCACTTGCCACAAGTTATATTTGGATCTACTACCACTCGATCGCCTTCCCTTATTAATTTAACGCTAGATCCTACTTTTTCAACCACTCCGCTGAACTCATGGCCAAGTACAATAGGATATTTAATTCTAGGATGAACTCCCTCATATGCATGATAATCAGAACCGCATATACCGCATGCCCTGACCCTTATTAAGACATCTTCATCTCCTAATTGCGGCTTTTCAATCTCTCGTATTTCTAGTATCCGTGGAGCTAAAAGAATCGTAGCATGCATACTGCTTCCTAATATCTTATTCTATGTAAATAAACATGAACTCTCCTTTAGTATTTAAGGCTTAAATTATAAACATTCAAAGTATCTCTGGGGGTAATCCGTTTGAATGTTATTGTTGTTATGTTGGATAGTTTGAGGGCTGATCATTTGGGTTGTTATGGTAATTCTTGGATTAAAACTCCTAATATAGATAGTTTTGCTAAAGAAGCAACAGTATTCGAAAGAGCATACGCAGAAGGCCTACCAACACTCCCAGTAAGAACAGCACTACTAACAGGAAAATACACACTACCAAACAGAGGATGG
>JAGGUS010000078.1 GCA_021158375.1 Thermoprotei archaeon | reverse complement strand
CAAGAGGTGCTTCTTGGCGGAATCGGTGGCGTTTATACTAAAAAGGAGTATAGAATGAAGGGTTACGCCAGTAAAGTAATGCGCCATGCAGTATCGTGGATGAAGGAGAGATCCTACCCACTAAGCGGATTATTTGGTATATCGCATTTCTACCATAGGTATGGCTATGCAGTTTTCATGGGTGAGCACAGACTGTCCATACTAGCTAAAAACGCTGAAGATGCTAAATGTCATCATGTAATAGAAGAGTTTGATGAAAAAGATGAGGAGCAGAGGAAGGCCATAGTAAGAATATATAACGAGAATAACGCTACAAGAAGCGGTACAGTAGTCCGTAAGGAAGATGAATGGAAGGGCTTTAAAAAAGGTATAAGCTGGGAACACAAGCCTATAGCGTATATAGTCAAGGATGGAGATGAAATAGTAGGCTATTTTGCACGTGAAAGATGGCAATTTGGAGATACCATGAGCATAGTTGAAATAGGAGCTAAGAATGGCGATTATAAGGTTTTTGAAAGCATAGTTGCTTATTTAGTTAAACGAGCTATAGAAGAGAGGTTCGCTTATCTAGAATTCTATCTTCCCGCGGATCATGAATTTACAGACTTTGCCTTGAGATATGGTTATTACTTAAGAAGCGATTATCCAAAAGTGGCTAATGGGATGGCAAGAATTATAGATCTAAGAGAATTATTCATCAAAATAACACCTGAACTTGAAAGGAGGCTTAAGGCGCACAATTCCAATTATAGTGCTGTGCTAAATATAAATACAGACATAGGGTCTGTAACGCTCAGAGTAGATGGAGAAGTAATCGAAGTACTTGAAGAGAAAAGAACAGGTTATGAAATGAAGATTAATCAGGATGCATTAGCCCAATTGGTTTTGGGATATAGAAGTGTGAAGGATATAGTGCATGGATACGCGAAGATAGATTCGGAGGCATTACCGTTATTGAATGCTTTATTCCCAAGGAGTATACCTTACGTATGGCAACCAGATAGATGGTAATATCAAAAGCTATAAAGTATTAGCAATCATCCGTGCTACATTTATTTTAGATCTAGCTAAAGGCTCCTTATAGCTCCTACCAGGATATGGACTATGCGTAGTAGCCAATACGATACCCTTTTTACCATGTTTTCTCAATAAGGTGGTCACTATCTTGCTTATATCCTCTTTCGAGATATTATCACTAAAGATTAAGTCTATTGGAATACCCGTAAAGAATACAGCATGTTCCCTACATATCTTCCTAGCTTTCACTATTTCATCTATCCATAGCAGGGCGTCATGAACTGTGGATTTAGGTCTGAAATCTAGAGGATGCAATCCCCTGTAAATCGTAATTAGATCTTCAAATATGCCCGCCTTGACTAGATTTCCATCACTATGAAGTATTGGAATCTTGCCTCTCTTGCATATAGCAAGGGTAAACTGCTTATGCCAATAGAGGTATTTCTCCTTAACGAAAGTTTTAGGATATAATGATCCTCTATAATCAGCTACATCATCTGCTATTCGAATAGCATCGACAAAATCTATTTCGGATCCAGCCTTAACTAGTTCAAGGATATATTCAGAGATCCTATCATAAAGCGCATACGCTATCTTGGGTTTGAACTTAATTAGTACAGCGAAGCTAAATGTATGAAATATTTGATTTTTACTACGTGCAGGAGGTGCAAAAAAGGACTCAGCTGTTTCTGTAGGTCCCAATACCTTGAACATCATAAACCTTAAATCCTTATACTTCTCAGCCTTTTCTTTATAATAGTTCAGTGCCTCATCTACTACACTATCTATTTCAGGCCATTCATAAGCGTCTATGTCTATTCTTTCAATCCATTTGAGAAGACTTTCATCTTCACTTTTCCTAAAAGGACCTCCGTGAACATAGAACTTTCGCCATGACATTATTTTAGCACCAATGCCAACTATATCCCCAAATCGGAACTCCTCATCCTTATCATCAGACTCTATATGAACAGGTACTCTAGGCGTCTCTTTATGTTCAAATACGCGATAAACTAATTCTCGTGATTTCATTAGGCGACTCACCTAGTAATCTACCGAACATGCAAATAAAACTTAAGTCGCAAGTCTTTTTAGGGGTTTAGGAGATGATAATTTTAAATCACTTGATCTCTTAAGTTAGATAGGGATAGGGGTTGAGCAAACCTCTTGTAATATACGATAATGATCTAGCAGGAGACTTTGATGGTACTGTAGGCTTAGCTGTTTTATTTGGGCTCGAGAAAGAAGGACTTATAGAACTATATGGAGTGGGGCTTTCAGATGTAAGCTATTGGGGTCCAATAGCTGTTGATAATGCCATTAGGGCTATATTGAAAAGAGAGATCCCTATAGGTGTTATGTTTGATAAAGAGCCAGATCTTAGTCCTAAGACTCATGCAAAGGCAAGTTTTGATAAATTTGGAGCTAAGATTTCTTGGTATTTATGCCAAGATGTAGTCAGGCTCTTTAGGTATCTATTAGCTACAGCTCCTGATAAATCTGTGATATTGATATCAGCAGGTCCTATGACAAATATAGCTAACCTACTGAAAAGCGAGGGGGATGAGATAATAGAGCTTTCAGGAAGAGAGCTTATAGAGAAAAAGGTGATTAAGTACATAGCTATGGCTGGTGATGTACATGTAACTGAGTTTAAAGAGTATAACGTAAGGTGCGATGTAGATGCAGCGAGATATGTATTCGATAACTTCCCAAGGGACGTTCCATTAATAGTAGTCGATTTTAGAGTGCCATTAAACACATTGACAGGAGATATATTTGGAAAAGCTCCTGATTATTATCCAATAAAAGCTCAATGGGAATGGTTTGGGGATCCAGAATTTAAGAGACCGTCATGGGATCCATACGCAACGTTGCTAACACATCCGAGATGGGACAAATGGTTTAAGCTCGTAGGACCAGGTAAAATTCATATCGATAATGATGGGCGAACTAAGTTCGTTAAGGGAGGTGTGAATCAGTACTATGTAGAGCATAAGGAGGGTATAACTAATGTACATATGCGCAATGTTATACATAGCATAGTAGAGCGGAGCTTCTCAGATTGATAATATATCATATAATGATCGACATCTCAACACATTCCAAAATCTTTATTTACAGGCCTAGTTAAAGAATAGAAGTCAGATGGAGCTCTATTCAGGTATATGTGGAAGTTATCCAAGGCCTCCAGAGCTCAGGAAGGCCATAGATAGATATGAGAAGGGGTATATCACGAAGGAAGAGTTAAATAGTGTGTACCTCAAGTCGCTAAGAATGATAATTGAGATACAGGAGAGAGCAGGCCTTAATATAATCTCTAGCGGCTTATTGATGTGGGATGACCTATTAAGACCATTCGCAAAGGGACTTGAGGGTATAAAGCTTAATGGATTATTAAGGTTTTTCGATAATAACTTCTACTATCGTGTTCCAGTAATTGTAGATAAGATAAGGAGAAAGAAACCCATAGTATTGAGTGAGGCAAAGAACTTAGCAAAACATACTACTAGACTTAAGAAGTTAGTATTGCCTGGTCCCTTTACATTCATACAGCTCTCAAGGAACGAATATTACAGCTCTATGAGGTCACTAGCGGACGATATACTAGACGCCTTAGTAGATGAGATAAAGGATCTTGCTAAGTTTATAGATTTCCTCCAAATAGATGAACCATCATTAGTAGATAGTGAAATACCTATTGATAATAGAAAAGAAGGCGTTAATCTAGTAAACGAACTCGTTTCGCGTATCGACATTCCAAGAGACAAAATCATAGTTGCAACTTATTTCCACTTAGATGAACAATGTTATCAAATATTGTTGAACTTGAAGACTGGGTTACATATAGATATGATCTCTACTCCTAGGAAAGCATTTAATGCGTTAAAGGAATATGGTTTTAAAGGAGATTTGATTAGCTTAGGACTGGTCGATAGTAGGAATATAAAGGTGGAAAATGTTGAAGAAATAGCTAATAAGGCTTACGATATCTTAGACGAGATCCATGCTAAGGCAGTGATATTCTCTACAAACACTTGGCTAGACTACATACCTTTTGAAAATGCAAGATCTAAAGTAGAGGTACTTGGAAAGCTCTTACAAATCATGAGAGGTGAGGTAACATGAAGTATATCCTTCCAGATAAGCTCCCTACGACTGTAGTAGGGAGCTACCCTCGCTTTCCTGAAGCCAAGAAAGCGCTCAAATTAAAGAAGGATAGGTATAGCAATAAGGAAATAATTGAAGAATTAATACAAAGTGCAATAAGAAGGGTTGTAGAGGACTATCTAGAGGCAGGCATAGACATAATATCGGATGGTGAACAACGCCGAGAGGATATGGCTGTATTCTTTGCTGAAAATATCAAAGGCTTTAAGATAAGCGGCTGGGTTAGGGTATTTGATAATGTCTATTATAGAAAGCCCATAATAGCCGGACGTGTTAAGTGGACTCATGAGATTACAGTTAAGGATTGGAAATTCGCATCTACCATATCTAGAGGCAGACCTGTTAAAGTCACGCTAACAGGTCCCTATACCATGTATGATTGGAGCTATGACGAATATTATGGAGATAAAAAAGAGGCAATACTCGACTTAGCTAATGCATTAAGAAAGGAAGTAGAGCACCTTATAGCTGCAGGTGCTAAGTATATTCAAATAGACGAGCCGGCCCTTTCTACACACGCTGAGAAGGAGGATATAGAGATCGAAAAAGAGGCCTTAGAGATAATCTTCCAAGGAATCAATGCTAAGCGAATAGTCCATATATGTTATGGTAAATTAGAACGCCTTTTCCCAGACATACTCGACTTCCCAGTAGATCAGTTTGATTTAGAGACGAAGAATAGTAATTTCCGCTTGCTCTCTATTTTAAAGGAATATTCTTATGATAAGGAGCTAGGCTTAGGTGTAATTGATGTGCATAGTACTAGAATAGAGCGCGTAAACGAGATAATGAAGGATATAATGAAAGGATTAGAAATAGTCCCTCCTGAAAAGCTCTATGTAAAGCCCGATTGCGGCTTAAAAAGGCTTCCAAGAGATGTAGCGCTTGCGAAGTTAAAGAATATGGTTATTGCGGCGAAGAAAGTTAGAGAGGAACTACAATAAGTGGGGTTTAAAGTAAAGCCGCTCAAATACTTCTCTAATGTTTATATCGAATGTATAATGAACTTTCGTGAAATTCTTCCTAAATTCTATAACATCTCTTCTGACGATGGCTGGATCCTCCTTCTTCTTAAGTAAGCGATATATGAAATGGGCAATATCTACCATATCCTCCTCCTTCATACCTAGCCGGGTAGCTTCTTGAACGCCTATTCTAATCCCTGAAGGATTATGCACATCACTAGGCTTATCCCAAGGTAACATATTTTTATTAACGATTATATTAGCTCTTTCAAGGATTTCTGCACACTTCTTTCCTCCACCATCAGCTCTTACATCAATTACGACTTGATGTGTTTGAGTAAATCCCTTTTCAGGACAGAGAACTTTAAATCCAAGGTTATAGAGTTCCTCAGCTAGTCTCTTAGCATTCTTGACTATTTGCTCAGCGTACTGCTTACCAAAATACTTCATCTCTAATGCAGTAACGGCTATAGCTGCGAGTCTGTGGAGGTGATGATTCGAAACGAAGACTGGAAACACTATTCTGCTCATCTTCTTGAAAATATTTTCATCATTTGTGGCTATAGCACCACCTTGAGGACCTGGAAACGTCTTGTGAGTAGAAGTAGTTAATATATCGGCGCCCTCCATTAATGGATTGGGATATACTCCTCCCATTATCAAGCCTAGGACATGGGCAGCATCAAAGATCAGTTTCGCATCTACCTCTCTTGCTACTTCGCTCAGTTCCTTAACAGGATGGGGAAATAAGATTACTGTAGCGCCAAGTGTAATGAATTTTGGCTTCATAGATCTAATCAATTTTACAGCCTTATCAGCATCTATATTCATTTCCTCTTCAATAATAGGCAAAGGACAAGGCTTGATCCCTAACCTACCTAGAATTCCATATTCTGAATGACTTACATGACCTCCTCCGGGGAGAGGAACAACAAGAGCTGTATCGCCAGGTTTCGCTAGAGAGGCAAATGCCGTTGCATTAGCAATGGTACCTGAAAGGGGTCTTAAATCGGCATATTTAGCCCCTAATAACTCTGCGAAGAGTTTAGAAGCTAGAACCTCTATTTCGTCTATATATTTAGTACCT
>JAGGUS010000206.1 GCA_021158375.1 Thermoprotei archaeon | reverse complement strand
GCACCTCTACATCCTACTTCTTCCTGCACTGTTGCTACTGCATATACGCTACAATTCAGTTTAGAACCATAAATTCGCCTCATAGTGTCTACCATAACTGCAACGCCTACTCTATCATCGAAGGCTCTACCAGTAACGATCTTCTTGTTGCCCAATCTATCAATAGTTCTATCTATAACCGCAACATCGCCAATCCTTATTCCGAGTTTCTCTACTTCATCTCTACTACTTGCACCTACGTCTATGAATAAGTTCTTTATCTCAGGCACTTTCTTAGCCTCTTCAGGTGATAATAAGTGTGGTGGCTTCATTCCTATTACTCCCTTTATCTTACCCTTCCTCGTCTGTATGATCACTCTTTGACCGATTATAGTTAGAGGATTCACACCGCCAACAGGGGTAAATCTTATGAAACCATTTTTCTCTATATGCTTGACCATAAGGCCTATCTCATCCATGTGAGCAGCAAGCATTACTCGAAAGCCTTCATCTTCACCTTTAATCTTTGCTATTACGTTTCCGAACGCATCAATAGTGACCTCATCAGAATATTCTCTAAGTTTTTCAACTATTACCTGTCGTACTTCATCTTCGAACCCCGAGACACCACAGACATCAGTAAGATCTTTTAGCAGGGCATACATACGCTCATTATCATCCATTAACTATCACCTTTACACACCTAGTATGAGAGCATATAATAAGATTTTCTATCTTTAAAGCATGTATTGAAATTGTGCAATATGAGATGGAATTTAGGGAAGGTTATGTATATGAAATGATTAAATAGAGCTTCGCTATACTAAGATCATTGAGGATGATACTTTGGGTTGCGTAGAGAAACCCCATACTTTTAAAAGCCAGAACTACGAGTTATCCGCTTTCCTACACATTCCTAAAAATATGAAAGCACCCATTACTATACTTTTACACGGCTTTACAGGAAACAAGATAGAGAGCAATAGGCTTTATGTGGATTTAGCGAGGACTCTTTGTAATTCAGGTATAGCTGTACTTCGATTTGACTATAGAGGGCATGGTGATAGTCCTTGTTCCTTTGAGGATTTTAGAATAGTCTGGGCATATGAGGATGCAGAGGCAGCTATAAAGCATGTCATAGAAGAGCTTGGTGATAAAGTAGATTCTAAGAGAATAGGTCTAGTTGGACTGAGCTTAGGAGGAGCGGTCGCCATAAGAAGTAGCGTTAAGTTTAAGAGCGTGATAAAAGCACTCGTACTGCTTTCGCCAGCCATAAACTTTAGCGAAATCATAAAGGCGGAGGAATTATCTTCAGACAATTACGTTTACTTAGGCCCTCAGAGGATCCGTAAGGAGTCCATAAAAGAGCTTGCACAAGTTAACTTAATGAATATGGCTGATAAAATAAACGCACCTACTCTAATAATTCATAGTAAAGATGATAATGTAGTACCGTATGAGCAGTCAGTAAAATTCCATGATAAGCTTACATGTAAGAAAAAACTAATCCTCCTAGAAGAAGGAGGACATGTCTTTAGCACATATAATAGTCGCGCCTTAGTGATACAGGAAGTGAGAGATTGGCTGAAGATGAACTTAACATCATAGCGTTTCGATAGAAATTTAAACTAGAAAAGCGAGATGTACGTAAGTGGTATATATGTCTGAGAATGAGATAGAGGAAGTGTTTAGGAAGCTTAGAGTCAAAGAGTTTACCTTTAAAGTAGGGAATGAAAGAGTTATTGCTCATGCTGATGTCTTCTTAGTAGAAGTGGGGAATCGAGGAAAGACCAATATAAAGGAACTGGCAGAGACCCTTAAGTATCCGAAGGAGTTAGTAGAAGAGGTAATAAAGTTCCTTAAGGATCTAGGGTTAGTAAGATATTGTGGAGAACTAAGCGAAGAGACTACAATAGAGCTTACAGATGTAGGTCTAGAACTTAAGAGTAGAATAGAGAAGGAAAGAGAAGAAAGCCTTGAATCGCTATCCTCTGCACTCGAATCAGGGCTCTTCGGCTAATTAATTGGATATAAGAGATAACATAAAACCTTTTAAATAGTATTCTCAAGATACTTCATTTACTGATGACAGGAGAAGTCGTAAAGTTAGCTGAGCTTATAACAAGGTATTGTATAGGCGTAAGGAAGAACGATGAGGTATTAATAACAGGGGGTTATGTTGCTCTCCCTCTAATTAAAGAACTAGTTCGCTCTATAGTAGTTAGGGGAGGTTATCCAATAGTAATGTTCTCTGAAGAGGAGTTAGAAGAAGTATTTATGAAGTATGCTGATAAGGAAGTACTTACTCACGTATCCCCAATAGAGGAATTCATATTAGAGAAGATAGATGCTAGGATAAGCATACTCTCGTCTACGCATACTAAACATCTATCATCAATTGATCCTGAAAGAGTTAAGTTAAGGAGCTCAGCACGAAGGAGGCTCACAGAAATATTTATGCGGAGAGATGCAGAGGGTAATTTAAGATGGTGTGTAGCCCCTTACCCAACTAAGGCATTAGCTCAGGAGGCAGAGATGAGCTTAATAGATTACATGGACTTTGTATATAAAGCGTGTATGGTAGATAGAGAGGATCCTGTTAAGGAATGGCAGGAATTCACGAAGTATCTCAACAAGATAGAGAATAAGATCCTTTCAAAAGCAGATGAAATCCATGTAGTAGCGGAGGATACCGATCTTAGATTAAAAGTCGGCGGTAGAACCTGGATTGTAGATGATGGTAAGAAGAATATGCCAGGTGGCGAGATATTTACAGGGCCAATAGAAGATAGCATTGAGGGAACTATTAGATTCACTTATCCAGCTATATGGAGGGGCATAATGGTAGAGGATGTAAGGTTGAAATTTAAAAGAGGAGAAGTCGTAGACGCTCACGCTTCTAAAG
>JAGGUS010000216.1 GCA_021158375.1 Thermoprotei archaeon | reverse complement strand
ATATTATTCTATCAAAGAGCCGCCATATTTTATGTAACATCGGAACTTGTAATCCTGCTGCTTCATCTACAGCTACAATATCAGGTCTAGAACTAAGTAAGTCGAGCGGACGCATATACTCTATCGTTATTCCTCGAGCCTTTATCCTCTCTATCACTCTCCTACGCTCAATAGTCTCAGTTTTATATCCCATTGCTTCTAAAGTGCGCCTTGCAAGCATCATCAAGGATTGTACATTTTCGAGAGCAGGGGCAGTCACTCCTATAAAGACCCTTCCCTTTGCCTTGCGTAATTTGTGTGCAAGTATGGCTAGTCCTATACCAACTGCACAACTCTTTCCACGTCCACGATCAGCAGTTATAACTACGATATATTTCTCGCCTTTCTCCGGCCTTCTTGAAAGTTTTTCTATTATCTTAACCACTTCTATCTGATCCTGCGTAAGAGCCATTTTATATGCTCTTAGTAATGTCTCACCTTTTTCGGGTAACATTAAGCTTCTTCGTTTAAATGTAGGTAGGGATACAACTCCAGGTTCTTTTACTAATTTATCCTTGTCTACATCATATACGGCTATTCCAGGATATTTTAGGAGCTTTTTAATGAAGCGTTTTTTAAATATATGCCTGACTTCGTTAACAGGATGTTGAGGGGTGGATAATAGCTCTTGGAATTCGGTTATGCGCTTTTCCCACTCATCAAAATGTGGAGTTACTAATACTATTAGACCTCCTCCTCTGACAATGCCTATGAGCCTACCTATGTCGTTAGGCCTAAGATCGTTAATTAGATCTAGAACTAAAAGATCGTAAGTAGTACCTAAAACCTGTTCAGTATCAGCATAATCTATCTCTTCAAAATCTGTTAAGGTGAAGTCCTTCATTAAGGAGGAGATTACCTTAAGGCGTTCCTTCGCATCCTCATAATTATGCTTAAGGGCATATATGACCTGTATTTTATCTCTATTAAGCCTTTTAGCCATCTTTTCAGCGGCTCTTCTTAGGATTATACCCGCTATGAAGCATAATTTAATGTTATCGTGACCCATGAGGACTATCATTCTTCTAGAATTCTGTTTTATAGCTTCATCCATACTCCTATCCAGCAATTTCAATGTTATAGGGAGGTCTCCTTGCTCAAGATTTATTCCGGAGTAGCTCATCTCTTTATTCTCCATCATGCTCACCTATCTCTTCGATATATCCATCAGATGATCCTCTTTTTTCATGAACTTTACAGGAATGGAGAGGAGTGAATCAGACCATGCATCAAAGGATTGAAGGAAGTTGTTAAATTTAGCTATAGGAACTATAGGTAGCCCCTCATATATTGTTATAGGTTCCTCATATAGTGTAACTATAATTGGATAGAGATGTGCATGACTCCATGATCTAATGCGATACCTATTAAGATGTCTCTTTAAGAAGCTACTAAATGCGAGAACTCTCTCCTTATGGAGTATAACGGCTTTCTTTAGCTGGCTTACCTTTCCTTTACGTAATCCCCAATGCTTACAGTCGACGCATAGCACTTTAGGTTTTCTAAATGCTACTACATCTATTTCATAGCGCCTACTATTGTAAGTAAAGACAACATTCTTAAAGGTATCATAGTCATTTGCCTCAAGGCATTGTGCTGAGAAATATTCAAAATCATGCCAATTTAAGTGCTCTGCAACTTTACGAATATCAAGCCCTAGAGATACGGCAAATAGAGCTAAGGATAAGCGATCGTTCACCATGATTACCCCATCAGACATGCTGATAAGACCTAGTTCGCATAGTTTACTCAAGTGATATATGACTACTTCCCTTAGCATATGCGATTCTCTTGATACATCATCTATGGTGGTTGCAAGCGATGAGCTTCCAGAGAGCTTGAGTAATGCTTCTACTACATTCTTCATGTTCTCATCTAAAAGGAGTGTGTTTTCCTAAACTTATTAGCTGTACTATACATAGCTATTTAAGTGATAGTTAGCGCATCTCATATAAGGTTATCGAGAGTCCTCTAGGTTACTTATAGCGAGATCCTTGAAGAATTTTTATATCCACCTAATGAAGAGGGCTATTACGAAGGCCACAGCACCTACAAGTATTGATTTCTTAAGAGAGAGACCGCACATGTTATAAGGAATTATGATAAAGAGAGCGAGCATCCATACCTGTAATAGGTATGAAAGGAAGTTATTCAATATAGCGTAAGGCCATCCAGTTTGACTTGATATGGCTGAGCTTATAAGGGATGTTATATACTTCATGCTAGTATTCTTCCCTATATTAATTTTGACAGTAACCATAGTGTCTCGAGTAGCCACTGCTATATTCATAATGCGTATTATCTCCACTAGAACGCGTATGAAAGAAGCATACCCTACAGCACTAGCTACAGATCTTAATGTAGATATTCCCTTTAAAAATGAAGATATGAGGTAGATGATTATAGTTACCATAAGCCAGCCGACTAGAGTGGTTAAAGATGTCATAACAAAGCTTGATAATACTCTCCCCTTAGATATCCCACCACCGATTACACCTATCACTTTATTTGTTGTGGCATTCACATAAATTATTCGAACCCTACTTGAGAATAGCGTACTTGTAGAAGTTACCGCAATAATACACAAGAGTAGCGATATTAATGCGCCCATTAAATCAGGTTCATGCGCTAATTCACTCATAAGTTCAAATGGAGTATACACTACCATAGCGAGTCTTCGGAAGAGCGCCCTTATCCTATATCCCGGCCCTCTGGGGAGTTCTATGACAATATATTCTCTTTCGCTCATAATGCTCACCGAGGCAAGACTATTGAGCGAATGCCAAGACGCTTAGTAACTTCATGAGCAAATATAGAGGCGCAACTACTACGAGTTCCATCAATTATTACAATTCTAGGTCTTGATTCTCTTATGTAGTTAATTAATTGTTTAAAGTCAGCATGATCGCTAAAAGCAACAACATACTCTCTTGGATTAATCTTTCTAGCAGGCCTTCCAAAGAGCCATCCTGATAGATAGATATTCATTGAATTGCCTCGCCTCCTACGACTAAGCATGTGATCAAATAGTATGTAGTAGCCATAAGCTTTTATTTCCTTTCCTTCAGGGCTTTCTACAGACCAGATATCACTTATTCTTAAGCCATGTTTAATGGCGACTTTAGT
>JAGGUS010000168.1 GCA_021158375.1 Thermoprotei archaeon | reverse complement strand
GTAGGATAGATTCCGTCTACGTCTACACCAAATATTATAAGCCTTGCATCAAGCATTTTTGCTATTTCGAATGCTAATTGGTCTCCTGAACAAACTGCTATCTTCCGAATTTCATCAAATGCTAGGTCTCCAGAAAGTAACGGTATAAACCCATGCTCAAGCGCGCTCTTAATTGAATCTATGAATATTTTCTTAATTCTCCCATCCCTTAGGATCGCTATAGATGAAGTAGTGATCCTAAAGAGAGGTAGATCTTCCTCTAAGAATCCCATAAGGATTTTAGAGCTTAGCTCGTTTAATTTTTCTTGGACTTCTACAACGCCTTTCTTCTGTTCCTCCTTGAAGAGACCGCCTTGAAGATTATACCTTTTCACTATCGGATGACCAGCACTACCGGCGCCATGTATTAACACTATCTCATATCCTATCTTCTTAACCTCTTTAATCTCCCTAGCTAATCTCCTAATGACATTCTGTCTTACTACAAGTTGCTCCTTATTCTTATCAGTAAGCACCGAACCTCCTATCTTGATTATAATTTTCCTCACATTCTCAGCCTTCTTCACCTTATTTTTATGAACAACTTATATTTGATGATTAGGCCGTACACAACATTTATTTACGATAAAGCTATAGCAAGTATACGTTCCGTTAAGCTTAAATAAACTTCGTATATCTTCTAGACTGAGGAATGGGGCCGTAGCTCAGCCTGGAGGAGCGCCGGCCTTATAAGGCCGACTCCGGCACAAGGCCGAAGAAAGCCGGAGGTCGTGGGTTCAAATCCCACCGGCCCCACCATATATTATGCCTCGTCTTTCTGTTTAACAACGACATGATAAACACTTTATTCAGCTTAAGCTTACACTTATAACTTCCTCTTCAGATAATAGATGGCAGAAGCTCAACTAACGTGAGGTAGACCTAAAATGCTTGATCAAATAAGGAAATGGGAAGAAGAAATACTTCGGTATTGGGATGAACATAAAGTCTACGAAAAGGTTAAAGAATCATTAAAGGATAAGCCAGTATTCAATTTCATAGATGGACCGCCGTACCCAACAGGGCCAATTCATTTAGGCCATTCATGGAATAAAACTCTAAAGGATATAGTTCTTCGTTTCTGGAGAATGAGGGGGTATAGCGTTGTTGATACTCCTGGTTTTGACATGCATGGCTTACCTATAGAAGTTCAAGTCGAGAAAAAGCTCAAATTCAAAACTAAGACTGATGTACTGTCTTATGGCGTTGATAAATTCATTGATGAGTGTAGGAGGCTAGCATTCAATAATGTAAAAAGGGAAACAGAGCAGTTTAAGAGATTAGGCGTGTGGATGGACTGGAAAAAACCCTACCTCACAGTAGATCCTACATACATAGATGGTATATGGTGGACTATAAAACGTATGCATGATTTAGGCAGATTATATCAAGGATGGAAGGTACTTGGTTGGTGTCCACGGTGTCAAACTGTTCTAGCGCAACATGAGTACGAATATAAACAGAAGAAATCTCCAAGCCTATACTTTAAGGTACGTCTTCTTGAGGAAGAAAATAACTATATAATAGTCTGGACTACTACGCCATGGACTCTAATAGGCAATATGGTAATAGCCGTACATCCCGATGAGAAGTATGTAAAGGTTAAAGTAGGAGATGAAGTATGGATTCTTTCCTCATATCAGGTCGGAGCAGGTTTATTGAGTGAACTAGGTATTGAGAAGTACGAGATATTAGACGAGTTCCCAGGAAGGGCGCTTGAGGGGAAGAAATACGAGTATCCTCTTAAAGAAGAGGTACCAATTCATGCTAAATACGAGGATATGGCGAGGTACCATACTGTAATAGTGAGCGCAGAATATGTAAAAGTTGACGAAGGCACTGGCTGTCTTCATGTGGCTCCATCTTTCGGCCCTGAAGATTTCGATATAGGCACATCACTAGGTCTACCTCTTATAGTATTTGTAGACGAGAAAGGGGTATTTAATAGCGACGGAGGGTTCTTTGCTGGAAAGAGCGTAAACGAAGTCAATGCCTTAGTTGTGGAGAGACTTAAAGCAAAGGACTTAGTAGTCAAGTATGGAGCGATATTACATGAGTATCCTCATTGTTGGCGTTGTAAGACACCTCTAATATTTAGGCTTACTAAGCAATGGTTCTTTAAGATCAAAGATCTTCGGGATAAACTAGTCAAGATGGCCGAAAAGACTACATGGATTCCTGAATGGGCTAAAGCGCTCTTCATAGATTGGCTTAAGAACATAGATGATTGGTGCATATCCAGGCAGAGGTTCTGGGGTACACCATTGCCTGTATGGATGTGTAAGAATTGCGGTTATTATACAGTAGTTGATTCCATTAGGACTGTTGAAAAACTATCTGGTAGGCGTGTAAACGATCCTCATAGGCCTTTCATAGACGAAGTATCCTTTAAATGTCCAAAGTGCGGTGCTGAAATGCGCAGAGTTCCGGACGTCGTCGATGTATGGATAGATTCAGGGTCGGTAATATGGTCTGTCTTACCGCAGGTTAAGGGAATTCATGATTATTCAAAGTGGGATACCCTAGAGGTCGTCCTAGAGGGTAAAGATCAGATCAGAGGATGGTTTAGCGCTCTCTTCGTGTTATCAACCATACTTTTCAATAAATTGCCCTATAGGCGTGTATATATGCACGGTTTTGTAACAGACGAACGTGGTATTGCTATGCATAAGTCGTTAGGGAACGTCATCTTACCTGATGAGGTAGTAGAGAAGTATTGTGCTGAAATATTGCGTTTCTACCAGACTATATCAACATCACCAGGCGAAGACCAGAGATTTGGATATGGCCTATTATCACGTGCCAGGACGTATATACTTATATTCACAAATACATTTAACTATCTCAAACAACTCGCTAAGTATCATAAAGAAGTAGATCGAGATCTTGCTATAGAGGATAAATGGCTTATCTCTAGAGTAAATACTCTCATAAAAGAGACAACTAAAGCTCTTGAATCATATGAGATTCCTGAATACGCTCGACTACTTTATGACTTTATAGTGGAGGACGTGAGTAGATTCTATATCCAGATAATCCGAGAGAGGATAAGAGATGAAACTGAAGCTGGAAAAGTACTCCATACATTAAAGTACGTATTGGATAGATTCTTAAGACTTGCCGCACCACTTAATCCAATGCTTGCCGAAAAAGTATTCCTAAGTGTGTTAAAGGAATTGGAAGGAATAGATGTTGATAGTGTTCATATGTTGCCATGGCCGTCTCCTAATGAATCTTTAATAAACACAGATTTAGAACGATTATTCCTTAAATTAAGGGAGCTTATAGTAGCAGTTAAAAGGCTTAGACAGGAGGCAGGAATAAAAGCTAGATGGCCGTGTTATGCGGTATATGTAGAGGACAAATCGTTAAGTTCTCTCAAAAGTGTAATAATGCGGGCTGCTAATGTGAAAGAAGTAATATTTGACACCCCACCGTCATCTGATGAGATAAAGATTACCTCTACTAGCATAGGTAAGATAGGACTTGATGTACGGGAAACTAGAGAATTATTGGCAGAGCGTCTATTACGCGATCTATCACGTCATGTACGAGCTAAAAGAAAGGAACTCAAATTAAAGCCCATAGACGAAATAAAGCTATATATTGCTGGCGATGACGCTGCTCTAGATCTACTCAATAGCGTAATGGAAAATGTAAAGAAGAGGTGTGGTGCAAAGGAAGTAGTAAGGCTATCAAGTATGGATAAACCTCACGGTCAATTCGAGTTTAAGGGCTATCGAATAGCCTTTCGAATAGAGAAATAGGTTTTATTTCGCAATTTCATCCATTTATAAATAAAAGTTCTCCTGGTGTTTAACTTGAAGAGGTGGTTAATGGAAATATTAAAGTGTCCGGTTTGTAAACATGTGCCTCTCGAATTATACGTATTTGTAGAGCGCGAAGAGATAGAAGAAGGAATAATATTTTGTAGCAAATGTAGACGATGGTATCCTATTATAGGAGGTATACCACATCTACTACCTGATGAATTAAGGAGCAAGTCTGAAGATGTAAAATTCCTCAAACGTTGGCTAAACGAAATCCCTGAAAAAATATTAAAATATGGCCTACCTTATAATGAGCGCGATATCCGCTAAAGGAGCTTTTGCTTTTCTGTTTCTTATCATTTTCCATAATGGACTTTCCTTTGTTACTATATACCTTGTCCTCCTCTTACTATCCCAAATATCTATTAAGCCCTTGCTCCTAAGCCTCTCTAACACATACTTCACTACGCTAAGCGTGACAGGCTTTGTATCGAGTCCAGCAAGCCGAGCGATACGTTTAGGTGTAAATGTAACACATGATCCTCTAGCTTTAATTATGAGTTCAGAGACTGCCTCTAAAGCTATCCTCTCCACGTTTGCGCTCATTTTCTTCCCATATATCCAAAGGTTCATAGAACTATTTAAGGCGGGAAAACTCATGGAAGCGTAAAATAAATTAAGTGCAATTTACTTTGATAATGAGGGAGGTACGTTTGAGAAAAGCAATTACACTACATATACTTCTCTTACTGTTTGCTTCTCTAGTAATTACTACGCATGCTCAAATAGCCTTTCCCCATTATACTGTCAAAATACCGAACAATATTAAGCTCTATGATAAGGCGAGCTTTGATGTTGAGCTTAAGTTACTTTTGATCTATAACGGTACGCAAAGAGTACCCATAGGTATAATGATACCCATGTATGTGAACAACTTCTGGTCTTCAGTAGAGATAGAAAAGATAATTCCTGTAAAAGGTAGCTTAAGCTTCTCAAGTGTAGGTTATTACGATTTAAACAAATATCTTCCAATGTCTAGAAGCTATGCTGAAGTTCCAAGTTCGATTCGAGATACTTATGGATTCTCTCATCATGTAATAGCTCTTGGTCTTGGAACTCAAGCTCCTAGGGAGGAGACGATAGTCATAGTTAAGATGCATGTTGTAGTATCTCGTGTTGATGGGTCATCTCTTGCGCTAAACCCTGGTGGTACAGTTAATGATGCTAAAAAGGAACTTGGAGAGGACTACTATACTTTCACGATGCCTACTTATTACTGGGATTACAATACTAGCGTAGTACAGCAAGTCATAAACGAAATACGCCAGAGATTAATAGCTAAATATCATAAACCCATAGGACAGATAAGAGCTTACGATATCGTTAAGGAGTTATTAAATTGGATTTCCTATAATGTTTACTATATGGATCGCTTTGATTATCCCTACTCGAGACTTAAAGCCAGTCAGATACTTAACACTACGATAGAAGTTGAGGGGAAAAAGAAGCATTATGGTGTATGTAGACATATAGTAGATCTCTTTGTAGCTCTCGCTAGGGGATTAGGCGTACCAGCAAATAGATACGAGGGTATGATCTTCAGTTATGCAAATGGTCAAATAGACCTTCTAGGATTTCATGCATGGGCCGAGGTATACCTACCTAAGATAGGTTGGGTTCCAGTAGAAGTAACGATAACATCTCCTTACGAAAGAGATTTAGTGGATGTAGGTGATGCTGAGTTCGCATATTATGTCCCGTATATTCATGAATATAATGCATATAAACCCCCAATGTTACCTCAGATCCTAATCTCCGTACTCTCAGTTAACGTTACTTCAGCTAAGGCGATAGGCCCTAGCGAAATTATCCCTTCAGTAGTCTATGTTCCAGGGATAGGAAGGCTTCCTATAAAGGACTTCATAATAGTTACTGTAATACTATTATTGATAGCCGATAACATATACCTACATAGGAAGATCTTTAGATATCGCAGCCTATTAACTTCGAAGGAGTAAGTTTTTATAGTTTCATTATTTCATAAAACTAAGGTGTCGTAATGCCGATTAAGTTCACATATAGAGGATATACAATAGAAGAATTGCAGAAGATGAGCATGGATAAGTTCATAGAGTTACTTCCAGCTAGACAGCGAAGAAGCCTACTTAGGGGCTTAACACCAGCGCAGAGGAGGTTACTTGAGAAGATAAGGAAGGCTAAGAGGTTAATGAAGGAAGGAAAGCACATGGTCATTAGAACACATGTAAGGGATATGATAATTCTACCTGAGATGGTAGGACTTACAATACATGTATATAATGGAAAGGAGTTTATGCCCGTTACAATAACTCCTGAGATGATAGGTCATTACTTAGGCGAGTTCGCGCCAACAACTAAAATAGTAAAGCACGGCGAACCCGGACTAAGGGCTACAAGGTCATCAATGTATGTACCACTAAAGTAAATCCTCTAAGTACGGTTAAATTTATAATGAACGTGTATTGATATAATCTCGCTTCACTAAATGTGGTGATCTGATGCCTACATGGGGTTATTCAGTAAAGGAATTGGATCCAGAAAGAACTGCTAAGGCATCCGGAAGGAACTTAAGGATACACTTTAAGCATGCAGTAGAGATATGTAGAGAGATAAAGGGTAGACCATATGAGGAAGCTAAAAGGATATTAGAGGAGGTGATATCCCTAAGAAGACCAATACCCTTTAGGAGATTTCATGGTAAGGTTGCTCATAAACGTCAGTTAACTGGATGGCCTGCTGGCAGATATCCCGTAAAGGCTGCAAAAGCAATACTTGAAGTTCTTGAAAATGCTCGTTCAAATGCAGAGTATAAAGGTCTTGACGCTTCTAGGCTCTGGGTTGCTCATGCCTGTGCGCATAAAGCTATGAAGCTCAAGAAATATATACCACGAGCCTTTGGTCG
>JAGGUS010000088.1 GCA_021158375.1 Thermoprotei archaeon | reverse complement strand
TAATAGAATTAGCCTAGTGCGGGGGTGCCCGAGCCAGGTCAAAGGGGCGGGACTGAGAGAGCAAGCTCGCTCCAGAAAGCTCCCGTGGCGTAGGCCTGCGTGGGTTCAAATCCCACCCCCCGCACCATGATTTTGTATCTCTCACTATAACGGAGGTAAGGTATGCGGATGTCCTTAGATGCTTATTCATTTTAAATTTCACAACTAAGACGCTAAATTTAATACTCCTAAAGATACAACACATAATTGCTGTGTATGTATTATGACTGAGCATTTAGGATTACCCCTTAGTTACCCACAGCAACTGCTTAAAGAATTGATCAACAACTTTGGTAAACCTTTTGTAATTCGACTACTCGATGCAATAGCTAGACCGCCGAGCAAGTACTATCTTAGAGTGAATACCTTGAAAATTACTAAAAGTGCTCTTATCGATAGGTTAAAACAATATGGAATTCCTATCTTTTCTGATGAGGTTCTATATGATGCCGTTTATATTAAGATAAATAACGTTCCCTGTAATGTTCCGGTTAGTGAATATATTGTTGTTGCAGATAAGTATGCAGCAGAAAGCGTAATGGTTGGAGCCAACTTGTACATACCTGGCGTGATAAAATTTGATAAGGATATCAAAAAGGGGGATTATGTTACAATAGTTGATCCGAAGGGGCATGTAGTAGGATGGGGATTAGCTATGATCAATAGTGACGAAATAAGCAAGAACAAACATGGTATTGCCGTTAAGACTATTATAAGCAGATATAACGTGCCTTCTTTAAGGGATTTAAAAGAGTATAAAGATGGATTATTTTATGCTCAAAGTTACCCGGCTATTCTTACCTCACATATACTTGATCCTAGACCAGGTGATGTAATAGTTGATATGTGTGCTGCGCCTGGAGGAAAGACGACACATCTAGCACAACTAATGAAGAATAAAGGGATTATATACGCCTTCGATAAATCTGAGAAGAAGATAAGTGCAATAAAGGAAAACGCGATGAGGCTTGGTATAAAGTGTATTAAGCCTATAGTTCATGATTCAAGATATATCCATATAGATTATCGATGGTTAAGAGCAGATAAGATACTTCTTGACCCTCCGTGTTCTGCATTAGGTGTACGTCCTAAGCTTTATGAGGAGAAGAACTGGCATGATGTAATAGCGTTAGCGGAGTACCAGAAGCAATTCCTTAAAGCGGCTTATTATGTCTTAGATAAGGGAGGATTGCTAGTCTATTCCACTTGCACGATAACTGTTCATGAGAATGAAGGGATAGTAAAGTATGCGGTGAATAAATTGGGATTTAAGCTTATTTCTCAGAGATACTTCATAGGCACTTATGGGCTTAGGATAGAAGGTATCGATTACGAACTCGTCCAGAGGTTTTTCCCGCATATACATGATAGTCCGGGATACTTTATAGCCCTTCTTGAGAAGCCTTGATTCTAATACGGCGTCTTATTCTCCTAACGAGCATATCTCCACAATGTGGGCATTTTAAATCTGATGGTGGTTCTCTTGTAGAAAAATGGCATGTCTGGCATATATAGATATACTCCCTATATTCTCTAATCGGCTTCACTAGGAGCGATTTGAAGCGTATATTTAATGCATAAGCTACATTCATCATAGAATAATCATCTGTAATGAGAATTGCCTTCTTTCCTTCTTTAACAAATTTTAGAGCTAGAGCAAGGGTTTCTATATCAGCATTAGATAAATCGTGAATATTGCCTATCCGCCTTGCAGTACGAATGACTTCCTTTATATAGACCTCGTCAGGATGAGCTATATGTAGCTTTCCGGTGAGTACTAATTGATCTATTCTTAGTGAGCTGGTTTCACTTCTGATCTCATTTATAGCAGAGGTGGTTATATAAGCTTCCTTATCGATATTGCCAAATTTGGCAAGATAGTTTATTATAGCCGATGCATCTAAGATGAGGATTACATTCTCTTCATTCACTTAAAATCACACCCAAGCTGTTAATCTATGATATAAGCGTCTATAAAAGCTCCCCTTACTAAAGCGAATAAACTTTATAGTGTCTTTAGAATAGCGTGGGGTTAATGTTATATCGTTTTTAAAAGTTGATATGCGCATGCCATCAACCAATATTACGCCTTCAGGTGCTCGTACTCTTATCCTTAACTTGTTAGTAGCAGGTACTATTAGCGGTCTTAAAGCCCACATTAATGGACATATGAAGTTTATAATAAATGCATTAATTCTGGGATCTATTATTGGGCCTCCAGCAGAAGCGGAATATGCTGTAGAGCCGATACTTGTTGATACGATAATACCATCTGCGTGGGTAGCACATATTGGTTCACCATCGAGGTAGACCTTTATAAGGATCATACTTCCTGGTTCTTTCCCCATTACTACAATATCATTAAGAGCTCTATAAGTGGTTCCCAATACTTCGACTTCCATTAGCCGGATTTCTTCTATAAAGATCTCCTCCCCATTTATCATCCTTTCAATACTCTGAGCCAAATCATACGGCATTATTTCACTTAAGAAGCCTATACGCCCTATGTTAACGCCTAGTATTAGCCGTTTCTCTATGTTGGATATTTCATGTACTGCTCTAATTAAAGTTCCATCACCGCCTAAGACGATTAATACATTTACGCTATCGGGAAGACTTCTAAAATCCAAGAATTCTACTTGATAGGGTAAGGAAAGATAAGGCTTCAAAACTGTGTCTATTACAAAGGGAATCTTATACTTCTTCAATAGCTTTAAAGTATTCTTCAAAATAATGCCTATGGTTGGGATGCCTGGCTTACCGGTGATGCCTATTACATTAGGCGTTATCTTGTCCATTGTGCTTCCCTAAATCTTTATTAACTTCAAACGTCTTAAAACTAACGGGAAGCGCTATGTCTCACGTCAGGCCTGTCGATGTAAATAGTCTTAAAGTCGGCTCGTATATAGTGATAGATAACGAGCCATGTAAAATAGTGGAATTAACAACTTCAAAGCCTGGAAAACATGGATCCGCAAAGGCTAGGATAGTCGCTATTGGAATCTTTGATAATGTGAAGAGGAGCATAGTTGTTCCAACTAGTAGTAAAGTGAACGTGCCAGAGATAAGAAAAACCACAGCACAGGTAATCGCGGTACTGCCTGAAAGCGTACAACTAATGGATCTTAATACATACGAAACATACGAGGTACCTCTACCTGATGACGAATCCCTAAGATCAAAATTAGAACCAGGTGTCGAAGTAGAAGTATGGGAAATAATGGGAAGGCGTAAGATCATGAGAACTAAGTAATTACAATAGGTGATGATGAAGAATCCGGGATCAGACATTTTATGAAGACCCTTATGAGAGCTGAACCTATTTCCTAAACACTAGACATAATTTTTCTAGATCAAATTATCTGTTGAAAATCGTGGTGCGGGGGGTGGGATTTGAACCCACGCAGGCCTACGCCACGGGAGTTCTCATCCATTCTTGGATCCTGAGTCCCGCCCCTTTGACCTGGCTCGGGCACCCCCGCACATCACTATCTTTCCTAAGAGGATTGGCAAATTTAACTTTTCCTAGTTTGGTATGCATTAAGAATTATGGATTTTATGGCGCCGGGGGCGGGATTTGAACCCGCGCGGGGGAACCCCCACGGGCTTAGCAGACCCGCGCCCTACCTGGCTAGGCGACCCCGGCACTAATACTCTTACTATTACAATCTTCCTCTCGTACCTTTAAATCTTTTACC
>JAGGUS010000123.1 GCA_021158375.1 Thermoprotei archaeon | reverse complement strand
CTAATCCCCTGGGTAGTTAACGATACGCTGAAACCTATTAGCGGAATACTAAAGCTTACACATTATGCATATCCCTGTAACAAATTGACGAGCTATGAATATGACGTTCATATACCTGCAAATGGCTTGAAAATACTACAAAACGTACCTCTATCTGATCTGCATATTACTGACGAACATAATGAGTATATCCTCTTAGAGTTGTTAAATAAAAACGAGGTAATCCTATCAAAAAATGTAGTCTTCTTAGCTGAAACAAGAGAACTAAGATTCCCTCCTGAGGAGATAATCGAGAAGTGCGTCCAATAGACTTCCCCAATTCACCTATGTAATGTAAATTCTTTGTAGAATGGCATTAAATTCCTTATACCCCTCTTTAATACTATGACATCATCTTCCAATCGTATACCGAAATCTTTAGTGTATATTCCCGGCTCTATAGTTACGACCATACTCCTTTTTAATATATCTCTAGAAGCTGGATGTATGGCTGGTAGTTCATGTATTCTAAGACCTATTCCATGGCCAAGTCTATGAGGAAAGAATTTACCATATCCCTTATTACTTATATATGCTCTAGCGACTTTATCTACATCGCTTGCGATCACTCCATCTGCTATACTATCAAATGCCTCCTCCTGAGCCTCCATTACCGTGTAGAAAACGTCCTCCATCTCCTTATTAGGTTTTCCTAAGATCCAAGTTCTAGTTACATCTGCCCAATAGCCATCTGCACATACATTAAACTCAATTAGCACGACGTCTCCACGCTTAATTTTCCTATCTGTCGATATGTTGAATGGATACCATGCCTTTGAGGAGTTCATCCCAGACATTACGAATGCAAAAGCCCTTGCCCTCCTTACCTTTCTCTTATATCCTACCCCCTCTGAATATACAGATTTTTCTGCTTCTGCTGCAAGTACACTTTCCTTAATACCATCACGTATCTTTTCTATCACAGATTCAAGACCGATACGTGCTAGTTCATTTGCTAATTGTATCTTCTGAAGTTCAAAATCTGTTTTTAATGCCCTTAGCTTCAGCAACATGTCTGTGATGTCCACTAATTCAGCCTTCCAGACCTTTTTAATAAGCTCGAACATCATATTGCCTGCATAATTTATTTCACCTACTATGCTATTAGTCGCCACTGTCTCACAGTAAAGTTCACAACCTACCTTGGCTTTCTCCTTTACGTCGATCTCTCTAAAGATCTCCGATATAAATTTATAAGGATTCCATATTTCCTCAAGTCTCTCAGTCTCATAAGGACGTATATCTTTAATCCACCCCTCCTTTGCATATTCAATTTCCGCTTTAGGCACTATAAGTATTGGTTCGTCATCCAGAGGGAATACAATAATAGACCATCCCATAACGGGCCAATATCCTGAAAGATAAAGAACATTTTCAGTATTCTTGCACACTATGATGTCAAGTCCTTGCGCTTCCATAGCTCTTTTTACGCGATCTATCCTTTCCTTATCCATAAGTTAAAACCCTCCCTTAGTATTTAAAAGAAATGAACATCTATTTGTAGATACAGCACTACATAGGCACTAACGGTACTATTATTCCCTTATCTATGAAATCTAATGAATGCTTAAAGAGCTCCTCCTCAAGATATATCAATTTCAGCCATTTAAGTGGAGGTATAAAGATCCCTTTCGGTAATTTAAAAGGCGGCCCATTTCTTAGGTCCCATGGTCTGTCTACTTTATGTCTCTCTTCAAACTCAAGAAGATTTAGCGAAAGCGTGTGAGGATCTTTCTCCTCATTTAATAGTTTCTCGGCTAACTCTAGTGTCCATACGTCTCTAGCCTCAGCTACTGTTTCCTCCACTCTAGCTATGTGATATTTTTCACAGAACTTCCTAACTTCTTTGGCAACAACTTCTGCAAAGCCGCTACTCCCTCTTCCAACCATTACATCAAGCGCAAGGGCTTCTGTTGCAACGAAATTTTTACTTGCTAATGCGAAACCTCCTAGCCTCCTTCTTCCATATATAAGAGGCCCCTCACCGTCCATTCCTACTATACCTGAAAGTATACCTACTATCTCTGATCCCCTTTTACGTAATGCTTCAGCTATTGAAGCATACATCCCTATGTATCTTATTATAACATATCCCATACCCAGTACAAATGGAGCGATATTACAACATAGGAGATGTGCATCGCTGACAGCTAATAACTCCCCTTGCTCTTCACATACTCTTAATGGAGCTGATGATACGAGGCCATTTGAGATTATGACATTATCGCCTATTAAGAAGGTCTCATATTTCCTATCCTGAGGTATCTCCTCTCCTAACATTTCACTAGCATACTCCCTTTCAAATAGCTTTAAAGGTACACCATGTACATGCCATCTTATAGATGGAGGATTCCACGTTATACTGAAGTTCTTCATAAGTAAGGAGTAGTAGGCCGAGTTATGCATTTTCGCTATAGATGCTACTATTACTAGATCATATTCCTCATCGAAGAGCGCCTTAGGAGGCATCATCTTAGTAAAGAAGCCTAGATCATATCCTCTTATCGATTTTATGGGTAGTTCTACTAACTCTTCCGCATCTTCATATAGATCAACAAAGAATACCTTATTCCTATACTTATTGTCTGCAAATACTTGCACATATCCAGTCTCCCAAAATGCCCTTAATGGTGTTGGCCAAAGCATATTTTCAGCTATATGGATTTCGTCTACGCCCGATTCTAAGAGGGCATCTACAATACCGGCCATAAACGCGGGTTGTGTTGCAATTGGTTGAAGATCCGCATTAAGGCCTATACCATTAACACGCATTATTTCCCTAAGTCGCTTATCATGCCAAAAAGCTCCTATAAATGCGCTATTATTAGGCTTTATCATGACCTTACTTGGAGTTTTTATTTCGCTTAAGAGTCTCTCAGTTAAGTGATATACAACTGAATAATGATACTTAGGTATATTAACTCCATCAGGAATGTGTGCCCCATAGATCTTTCCTAGGTTCCCTGACCATATCTCTCCTTCCGAGATAGGCCTTATATGTTTATAGAGTTTAGGATCTACTTGTGGCTGAATCCACTGTAGCTTCACGCGCCTTTTTATATCATCACACGTATACTTCTTAAACAATACCATATTGGAAGCATCCCTTCATTACTAATGTTATGTCACTTAGGAACTAAAGCGTTATATCACATAGTTATTAAGAGCTAATACTACTTATGAGTTTTAATCTATTAAGTATTGAGATGATTAGTATGTATGAGGACAAAATAATTCGTTACTTTGATAAACCAGGACCTCAAAATACTGAGAAGACTATTGAAATAGCTAAAAAGCGTGCTAAAGAATTAAACATAAAATATATCGTGGTTGCCACTTCTAGTGGTGAAACAGGAATAAAGGTAGCTGAAGCCTTTAAAGATATGGACATCCAAATAATTGCTGTTACACTACATGCAGGACGATGGAAAGTCTATGAAGCTCCCGATCCTGAAAAGATTAAGCGACTTAAAGAAATGGGCGTCAAAGTACTCACCTGTACTCATGCGCTCCTAGGCAATATAGAGATGGCCATTAGGGAGAGATTCGGTGGCGGCATGATGCCAGCTGAACTAATTGCACATACTCTATACAGGTTTTCTCAAGGTATGAAGGTGGCTATTGAAGTAACCCTAATGGCCGCCGATGCCGGCCTTATACCTGTAGATAAAGAAGTGATCGCTATTGCTGGTACGGACAAAGGAGCAGATACAGCACTTGTCCTTAAACCCGCATATACTAATGAGTTCTTCAATTTAGAAGTGCGTGAAATAATCGCTATGCCAAGACATAAATAGAATAGATTACAAGCGCTTTATCCCTTTTTCTCTTTCTTCCTCACGTCAAGCCATACTAGCGTTATTGGATTCTCTTTATCCGCCATTACATGGTGTTCTTCGCCAGGTTCAATAACTATTATATCGCCTCCTTTAAACTCGTACTCCTTACCATTAACTATCATGGTTGCTCTCCCTCTAATCCCTATGAACACCTCTGGATGATCATGAACATGATGTTCCCCTTTATGGCTTTCTTCCATTGGCTTATAAACATGGACACCTCCTCTTATAACTTCATAATCCTCTAACATTATAGTAGAAAGAATGTCATCTACTACTTTATTTCCGCTAATTCCATCTAACCTATAGACCTTCATAATCTCATAATGGATTAATAGCGATAGAGTTATAATACTTAATCCTTAACATAATCTCATTAGGGTAGTCAAATTGAGTGACATGCCGATACGCTTTGGATATATACTTGAGAAGGGAATTAACAGCTTATTCTATTGTTGGGTTAGAGAAGTTACTGATAAAGGAGAAAGGTTTCGAGTAGACGAACCTTCAAAATATTGGATTATCTCTTGGGATGAACGCAAATATACTGAATTCTCAAAAGCGCGTTTTATAAGACCTAAAGGACTTACTACGGTATCATTAAGATCTAGAAATGTATTCAAATATGGAGTTTTCCAGCTTAACGCGAGATTACCTAAATGGGAGAATGGTCCAATGTTATGGTTTGGTTTTGAAGCTGAGGATCTATTTGGTGGCGGTGTAGTCCATTTCTTATTACATAATGGTAATCTTTATGCGTTCGCCGGCGCATGGGGTGGGGATCTACTAAAGCTTTCGTTAATTACACCTGAGGACTATTATCTTAGAAGGCATGTCTATTCCATTTATGTTCATGAAACTGTTGCCCTATGGTTTATAGATATGCGCCTATCTGCTTTAGCGATACTGACTAATGCAACTAAACCCTATGTAGTTCATGAAGGCCATCCCTATTCCATCGGCATAACTTCTATGAGGCCCTCTACCGCTTTAGGAATTCTGATGGATATAGACGGTGGCCCTATAGATAGAGAATGGGTATGGGATGATATTCATCCATGGCAAATTCGAGTCCTTAATGGTAGTCCTAGGGCTTCATTCATGCTAGATTTATACCACATAGGGTCAAAAAGGCTGTTTAGGGGAGAGATTAGAAGTAAACAAGCAATTTCTCATCCCCTACCATCTCTCGGATTAAGAACTACAATTCTCTTTAAATCACGATCATCAGGGAAGCTCGCAATACAGACTTATACTAGGACTTCATCATGGGAGACACTTGATGAATTTACAGTTCAAAGAAATAAATTAACCTCATATACTGTAGAGAAAGACGTACCTTTAGTGCGCTTAGTATACGAACCAAAAGATGTCCCTACAGTCATAGAAGTAGCTGAGGCAGTCATAAATTAAAGTGAAGCGACTATTTTATGCGTTGCTTTATAGCTATAGCTGTCGTAATAGCTACGCTTGTCAACATCACAGCCATGGATGCAAAACATACCCTATACCCTAGTCTCTTTACTATATATCCAAAGAGAGGTGGACCTACTATATTTGCTAATGAGAAATTAGCATTGATCATTCCTAGAGCTGTTCCTTTCTCATCTTCGTTAGATAATTCTACTGCAATTGCCGAACTTGAGGAAGAAAAACTTGCCCATACGACGCCATAAAATACCATTACTATTACTGCAGTGATGATATTGGATACGAATACATTAGCCATCATGTAAATCGCAGAGGCTAGTAAACTGAAGTTGAATATCGTCCAGCTACCCATCCTATCTACTAAAAAGCCGAAGAGGAGCAGAAGTGGTATCTCAGCCCAGCTAGCTGTACTCAATATCGCTGTTGCTCTCGCCTCCCCCAACTTTAACTCATATGCGTGGAATTGCGGTACATAGATATTTTTCACGACATCGCCTAGGTAGAATACTAGAGTTGCTAGATATAGTAAAAGGAATCTTGGTCGGATGACTACCGCCCATGGCACAGGTTTTACATCACTACTAATCCTATCTCTACTCACATCTACCTTCCGCATAGCAATACCAATGATGCCTATACATAGCGATATCAATCCACTTATAAGGAATATGCTCTTCACTCCATACTTCTCTAATAATGTTCCTGCAAATACTAATGGCAATGCCCACCCAAGGGATCCACCAGCCCAAAATAACCCCATAGCCCTTCCTATATTCTCTCTACTACATATATCTGCCATTAACGCTGATGACGGTGTAAACACAGCTGCGCCGCCAATACCAGCCAAAATGTATAGTGTACACATCAATAATGTATTATTCGAATATATTGCCGCCGAGAAATAACATAGACTCATGATAAAGCCGCCTAATATTATGAACTCCCTCCTCCTATTAACTCTGTCAGATATATTTCCCCATACTATCTGAAAGACGAATCCTACTAACGAAGATAGCGTAACTACAATACTCGTTAAGAGTACGCCTACTTCAGTTCCAACTAAATATAGCGGTATGACTGGATACGTTATTCCACTTATAATCATGAAGAGTATGTTGATTAATGCTACTACGAGTATTGATGGCTTGATCCAGTCTCTCTTCATACTACTATACTTTCAAAAGAGTTACAACAAAAGCCTTTTCCCATAAAGTTCTCCAGGGCCTCAGTGAAGTTAAGCATCATCATTTATCAGAGTCCTCGGGGACTCAGCACTTCATATTAACTATTCCGCTAGTGGGTAATATATTTATCTGTTTAGACACTGAATATTGTGAATAATCAATGATATATTAATGTAGAAATTCCTCAAGTCCTTTCCTCTTCTTCCTAATAGCTTCTAAAAATTCATCTCTTATTGGCTTATAGACTTTTTCATAGAACTTCTGCTGATCTAATAGATAGCTCTTTGGAAAAGATTTAAGATATTCTAAAACCTCCTTCCATACCTCCTCGTATGGAACTATCGAGCTTATTTTAGCGACTACTTGTCTATCGTAGTCCTGAGGAAGCTGTTCTTTATCGCCTATTATGAACCACCCTCGTTCCGATATATATGCACCCTCGTTTCCTACGTATACTATATCCCTATCATCTTCTTTTACCTTAACTACTTCCTTACCAGGTTCAATTCTTCTTTCAGGCGGTGGCCTATATTTTCCGTAACGTTTTGCCCATGCATAGAATATCGCTCTGTTTAAACCAAAGGACTTTGCTCTCTCAATATCCCCTGTCAATAAGTAATATCTAGCCGCTTGTAATATTGCCATTACTTGAAACCGACCTATCCTTGCTTTCCTGTTCACATATACGATTTATGAGTTCCTAAAATTAATTATTTCGTCATTTGACGAGTTTAAGTAGCACTACTACGATCTATATGATTTTAGAAATTCCCCTCCATTTCCTCAAAAATCTTTCTTGCACTATTTATATCTGGTGCGCTCGCTCTAAATATAATTCCCGTCCTTATATTTAGTCTTCTCAGCAATGACTTTATCGTATCTACAAATCTCGCATCGCTTTTCCATACGATTACCGCAATAAGTCTTTTCTCCGCTTTCATTAACACTTCTTCACTAATTTTGATTTCGTTCAAGAGATCTAACATCCACTAGTACTTTACTATCATTACTATCCTTAAATCCTTTCTATTACATTTAACTCTGATTACTGGAGCAGGGTTGTCTACTATAATTTTATCCGGCACTATTACCTCTTGCTCCTTCACGATATATCTTCCATCTAATGCATCTTTTATTGATGATGTCTCGTCCACTTCTACCTTAGCAACGCTCCTCTGCCCAAATATAAACAATTCCATGCAATCTGCTTCTGATATGTTATACCATTTGCTTATATTGCTTCTCTCCGGCGATATAATAATGTCCCTTAACACAGCATATTCTCTTGGATCGAATATGTTAATATCATCTAAGTAGACTGCATGTATTTCATGCCTATACCCTTCTCTTCCTGTATCTGGTCTTGAACTCCATGTATCTCTAAAACATGAAACTAAGAGCTTTGGCTTGCCGTCAGGATATACCGTGTAATGAGGATGCCCTATCTGTATGTATTGAGAATGAAATGGCAGTATTGATTGAAGATATCCGACTAGAAAGCCTACTTGGAATTCAGCTCCAGGCTCCTTATGATTCTGGAAATCCATCGTATGCGGCCCTAGCGCTATTTTTACTTTCCACTGCCCATACTCATCGCTTTCATAGAAGAGCGTAATTCTAGGCAATACTGTTAGATCACATACATCATTAGCATGACCATGTTGAAATGCGTATCCCTTATCCAATACTAGCTTAACTTCTTCTGGACTATCCACCTTATCAAAATATCCTAGCTTAGCTAATTCTCCAAGTGGTATAGTGGTAAGTGCTTGGTGTTCTCTTCCATAAGCTCCTATTGGAGCGATTGGAAAACCATGATCTCCTGCTCTATCGTAGATTTTCCTATAAGCCTTTAAATGCCATTCCTCGTCGAAATACAGTATGTATCCATCCTTACCTATTGAAAATGTAACTATGTATTCCCTTTTAGCTACATTGAATATTCCGCGAACTGCGCTTATGTAGAGTTCTTTTTTCATAGGAACCTGTATCTCTGTCTCTTTAAAGAGTACTCTTTCTACTGATGTTCTCCTTAATATCCTTCTAGCATTATTTATATCCACTGTAAGATCCTTTTCTAATGGCGCAACCCATACCTCTCTCATCGGTTGAGCTGGATCTTTTTCGCCTAAAAATAATATATAGTAACTTGGTTCAAAAGGGTTATATACTATACAAGGACTACCTACACCCCCCCTTAAATCGCTTATTGGAAGCCTATAAGGTTCGATTATTGGAATTATCTCCATTTCAATAACCTCCCATTACAGTTCCTTTATATTTACCGGATTTGTCCATGCGAAGTTTCCATTACGATCTATTACTTCAATACGTATATAGCGATACTTGCTGAAGTTCTTATTCACTATATTAACCATTCTTATTCCTTCCCTCGACTGAAGGACTTCAACTTTCAAATTGGCGTGCCTTAAGAAGATCTTCCTATTATCCTCCTCATTAAGAATTTCAAATTCATCCAAATGAATATGTTCTTTAGACGTCTCTATGAGTTGCTCTATGACTTTCTCGCTAATACACATGCCTGCTCCATCTACCGTAATTATATTCATCCTATAAAATGGCGAGGATCTAACAAATATGCTGGTCTTAGTTACTGAAACTTCATATAGTCTAGGCCCCATAGATGAGTAAAATCTACCTTCTCGTAGCGATTTAATTATAGAATCTATTGTAGTGTCTGCCGTATTAATCCAGACCCATCCATATCCTGCATCTAGAGGAGGTGTATAGTACCTATGTGCATCATCAACAGCATAACCCCATACGAACCTCCCACTTGATATAAGATCATCCCAGTGTACCGTTGCAAACCCTTTAGCCACTTCTAAATCACATCCAGTATTATAAACTTCAATACCCGAATACCCATTAATATTTACAAGATCCTCGTGAACTAGTTGAGACCAGTACGGATGAGCTATTATGGAGAGACCTCCTGCAGAATTAACATAATCTATCACTTCTTGAGGATCTTGGATCTTAAGCAACTGATTATCCGCGACCCCTATCGCCACTATATGATATCTCGAGCCGATTTTCCCTGTTCCTCTAGAGAGCTCAACTCCGGGTATTACGATCATATCATTAGACTCCTTAACGATCGTTATCTTCTCGTGATCTGTTATGGATACGAGGCGATAGCCATGTGCTTTATAGTACTTTAATACATCACTAGGTGATAGAGCACCATCTGACTTACTACTATGGCAGTGAAGACAGCCTTTTATCCAAGTTTCTATATCATAATGCTTGAACGTATTATATGCCATGTAATTAACGTCTTTATCCTTTTAAACTTAAGCTTTTCCAACTCACTATGTGGTTAATCGTAGGTACATCAAGAGGACAAAATAAAAACTAAATGATGAATTATACTAATTATTGGGAGACCAATATTTTATGCGAGAGATGGCTTCTTGTGCTCCTCTTAACAAGAATTTATAATCAGAATCGACTGCACAGAACTTGAAGCCCATCTCTAAGGCATCATTTATATTATCAATACTGCAGTGCATACCTGGCGCAACACCATATCTTTTGCATGCATCTAGAACTATCTCTAATGCTCTCTTAAACTTAGGATGATCCCATTGCCTAAATATACCTAAGTTCATCGAGAGATCATTAGGGCCTATATAGCAAGCATCAATTCCATCTACCGTAAGTATATCGTCAATGTTCTTCAATGCCTCTTCAGTTTCTATCTGGACTACTATGAGTAATTCATCTTCTACGGTTTCGAAATACTCTGGATCTCTAACCTTTGCTCTTCTAGGACCGCATCCTCTAACACCCTTAGGAGGATAATGACAATACCTAACAGCATTTATAGCATCCTCTCTAGTATTAACCCAAGGAATTACTACTCCATATGCGCCTATATCTAGTGCTCTCTTTATGAGTACCATATCGTTCCATGCAACTCTTACCAACGGTACTGTTTTAGAGAAGCTAGACGCTTGCATCAGTACCTGTACTGTCTCAAAGCTTATGGGGCTGTGTTCCATGTCGAACACGAACCAGTCAAAACCTAGCGTGGCTAAAAATTCGGATACATCTGGATGTCCTATAGTTATCCATGTACCTATTGAAGGTTTACCTGCCTTTAGTTTTGCCTTTACTGGATTCTTCATAAGCGATCACAATTAGATTT
>JAGGUS010000263.1 GCA_021158375.1 Thermoprotei archaeon | reverse complement strand
AGCAAATGAGCGCTGAGAGGGAGAGAAGAGCTATGATAACGCAGGCAAATGGAAAGAAAGAAGCGGCCATAAGGGTTGCTGAAGGAGAGAAACAAGCTACAATACTTAAGGCAGAGGGTGAGAAGAGGGCAACTATATTGAAGGCTGAAGGAGAGAAGCAGGCAGCTATACTAAGGGCTGAAGGTCTTGCAACAGCTCTTGAAAAAATAAATAGCGTAGCATTAAAGCTAGACAGCCGCACATTAGCATTGCAATACTTAGACATGTTTAGAGCGTTAGCAGCAAGTCCTTCGACGAAATTATTAATACCTATGGAGTTCACCTCACTAGTCGAACCATTCCGGAAATACATAACCACAACAGTGAGGACTGAAAAGGAAGAGAAATCTGAATAAACTATAAATTTTTAGCCCCTTACCTTTTTGATAATAGGATGCGTATTTGGAATAGAGAATTAGTCCATATAAGCTATGATAGCGGAATCCCGCTTATAGGTACTGTTGCATTCGGATTAATCGACAGGGGTACTAACATAATACAAATAAGACCGACATCAATATGTCCACTTTCATGTTGCTTCTGCTCGACAGATGCAGGACCTTGTTCTCGGCGAAGAATATGCGAGTACTTAGTAGATTTAGAATATCTCGTAGAGTATTTTAGGCAATTGGTCTTTTGGAAAGGAGCAAAAAATATCGAAGCACATATAGATACGGTAGGTGATCCCTTAACCTACCCGTACTTAGTTGATCTAGTTCAAGAGATATCAGAGATAGAGGGGGTCGACGTGATATCTCTCCAGACGCATGGAGCAGTGTTAAGAGAAAGCTTAATATATGAACTAGAAGATGCAGGACTCTCTAGGATAAATTTATCTATAGATGCACTAGATCCAGTTAAAGCAAAACGGCTCTCAGGAACTGAATGGTACGATATCGAGAGAATAAAGGAATTAGCGGAGCTTATAGTTGATACAAAGATAGATTTACTAATAGCACCAGTATGGGTACCTAGACTTAACGATGATGAGATACCAAGAATAATAGAGTTCGCATTAAAAATAGGAGCTGGGAAGAGGTGGCCTCCTTTAGGAATACAAAAATATGAAGCACATAAACATGGAAGGAAACCTAAGGGGATAAGGCCTATGAGCTGGAAAGAATTTTATAGAAGACTTAGAGAGCTCGAGAAGAAGTATTGTGTTAAACTAATCTTAAGACCTGAGGATTTTGGTATACATAAAAGACGCAAACTACCCGTACCGTTTAAGCTTGGCGAGAGAGTCTTAGTTGAAGTTAAGACTCTTGGATGGCTAAAGGGAGAGAAGCTCGGAGTTGCTAGAAATAGGGCGATAACAATTATTGATGCCAACTCCATTCCTATAGGCGTTGAAGTAAAGGTCGAGATAATAAGAATAAAGGATAATATAATTATCGCAAGGCCAGTAGTATAGGAAGGCTTTTATATTTATAACTGTTAATATAAGCCTAGTTAGGTGTGAAAAGTGAGTAAAATAAAAGTTGCAATTATAGGAGTTGGAAATTGCGCTTCAGCACTAGTACAAGGAGTATATTATTATAAGCAGAGAGCAGGAGAAGAGCCAGTAGGCGTAGTATTTCCAGAAATAGGAGGATATAAAGTTACGGATATAGATTTCGTAGTTGCTTTCGACGTTGATGAACATAAAGTCAATAAAGATCTATCTGAAGCTATCTTTGCACCACCCAACAATGCACTTAAAATAGTAGATGTACCAAAGCTTGACGTACCAGTATTGAAGGGGCCAGTACTAGACGGTATTGATATACACTTAAAGGATACACTAATCAAAATTAGTAACGAGAAAGAGGTTGATGTGGCCCAAGCATTGAAGGATTACGGAGTAGAAATAGCAATTTGTTATCTGCCTACAGGAGCCGTAAAGGCCGCAAACTATTATGCAGAGCAAGCTTTGAAAGCAGGTGTAGCGTTTGTTAATGCAATGCCAGCACCTATAGCCTCTGACGAAACTTGGCAAAAGAAGTTTATGGAGGCAAACGTACCACTTGCAGGGGATGACGTCCAGAATCAAGTAGGCGCTACAGTTGTACATAAGACTCTTATAAACCTCATAGATTTAAGGGGAGCGAGAGTAGAGAATACGTATCAGATAAATATTGGTGGAACTCCCGATTTCGCCAATTTAGAATATAGGAAGGAAGGGAAGGAGAAGACAAAGACTAGAGCTGTAAAACAGATGGCATCTCATGACTTTCAAGCATTCATAGCGCCCGTAGCTTATATAAAGTTCTTAGGTTGTAAGAAGATAGCACATATGGTAATAGAGGGTAGAAAATTCGCAGGAGTACCATTTAGAATAGAATTAATGCTTGAAGTATACGATCCATATAATTCGGCAGGAATGATGGTAGATGTAATACGACTAGTCAAGTTAGCGCTTGACAGAGGGATAGGGGGGCCGTTAATAAGCATTAGTGCGTGGGCATTTAAGAACCCCCCAGTACATGCATCTCCTTATATAGCTAAGCAATGGGTCATAGAGTTTATTGAAGGTAAGAGAGAACGTTAGAGAGACTATCTTAATAATACTTTTTATCCTGAAAGTTATTGGGGATTCATTTGGAAGTAGTGGGGCCAGATCTCATAATTAAGCATATAATCCACGACTCCGTTTTGTAAAAGGCGTATAGACTCCTTGAAGAAGATGAAGAAGTTCAAGATCTAATGAAAATGGCGAATGTAATGGCCGTAACGAGATTAAGATATAACGATCATGGTATAGTTCATGCTAGAATTGTAGCGGGAGTTGCGCTTGAACTGCTTAATATACTAATTAAATACGGAATTATCCCAACGACATTAAGAGACCACGTAGTGCCAGATGTCCGTCTATCTAAATTAATAACGATAATAGGAGCATACCTTCATGATATAGGAAATGCTATTCACAGGGATAATCATCACATAAACGGATGCATATTAGCTAGGCCCATATTAGATAGGCTTCTGCCAGAACTAGTCCCTAACGAAAAAGTATATGAAATCAGACAAGAAATCCTGCACATAATATATGCTCATGATGAAAAGGTTCCTGCTCTTACTATAGAAGCTGGTGTAGTAAAAGTAGCTGACGGAACCGATATGGCAGAAGGAAGGGCAAGAGTCCCTTACAGGCTCGGCAAAGTAGACATACATTCCGTATCAGCTCTCGCTATAAAGAGAGTTTGTATAGATGAAGGGAATAAAGAGAAGCCTATTAAGATAATTGTAGACATGAAGAATCCTGCAGGAATTTTCCAAATAGAAAATGTATTTATGCTAAAAGTAAAGACATCTGGAATAGAGAACCTAATCGAGATAACGGCATTAGTAGAGGGAAAGAGCATATTATGAGAAAATTATCTAAATAATAAAACGTCTTATTGCTCAGCATAACGCTAATAAATAACGTATTTCAACATATACTGCGCTGTAGAAACCCGTATGAATAGAAGAGCGGTAAATAGTTATTAGTATAGGTGCGAGTTCATGAGACCACAGATAGTACTTAATGGTGAATGGTACTTCAAAGCAGATCCAGAGGATAGAGGTATAAAGGAGAAATGGTATTTACTGAAGGAGTTTGAGAATTGGATTAAAATAAAGATTCCGGGATGTTGGCAAGCACTTAAGGGATATGAAGAATATCACGGTATAGGCTGGTTTGTTAAAAGGTTTTTCATGCCAAAAATAGAAGATAAAAGAACATTTGTAATATTTAATGCTGTAAATTGGCGATGTGATGTATGGCTTAATGGAGTATATATTGGTAGTCATAGTGGGGGATATGAGCCCTTCGAATTTGAAATCACTAACCATGTAAGAAAAGGTGAGAACGTCTTAGCACTGAGGGTATATTTACCTAAACCAGAGGAGTTAAAAGAAACGCTTACAGGTAAGCAATCATGGTATAGCTATGTGGGAGGACCATGGCAGGATGTATTAATTGAACTTAGAGGTAGATCTTATATAAGCAGATATATAGTTAGTGCAAATTACGATGAAAGGAACATTATAATAAACTGCGAAGTAAAAGACTTACCTAAGATATTATCAAATAAATATTTCATAGAAGCGGAACTTATAGATCCTTTAGGCCAAGTATATGTAACGAGAAAACAATTACCTACACTAATTGAAACGGATTTAATGAAGATTACACTAAGCCTAAAGTTAGACGAGATTTATCTCTGGGATCCTTCAGAACCTAAGATGTACGAGTTACACCTTAAATTGATCAAAGATGATGAGATCTTGGATAGTATCAATGCTAGGCTTGGATTTAGGATAGTAGAGATAAAAAACGGTATGATTCATATTAATGGCAAGCCATTTTACATAATGGGAATTTTAGATCAGGATTTTCATTTCAATACAATATACACAGTTCCATTCAAAGCCTTAAAGAAGAAAATTGAATTAATAAAAAAGATGGGTTTTAGTCTAGTTAGGATACACTTAAAAATTCCCGAAAAACAATACATCGAATTGTGTGATAAGGAAGGGATATTGGTCTGGGAAGAAATGCCCACTCCCGAGGTGAATACAAGGAGGGCAAGGAGAGAATATTTATCTACTCTGAGAAATATGATTGAGAGAGGAAGAGAACACCCTAGTGTAATAGTATATAGCCTAGCCAGCGAGAAATGGGGGTTTAATCTTAATAAGGACAGTGATAGAAAATGGTTATTAGACTTGTACAAAATAGCGAAAGCGCTTGATCTATCGAAGTTAGTAGTTGATTATTCGGGGGGTCCTCATATACTTACAGATATTAATGATATTCATATATATCCACAACTACCAGAAAGGCTGGAAGAATTTAAGAGAAATCTTGATATGGTGATAAAAAGCCCTTCAGTTACATTTCACAGAAATGCTATAGGGCCATCAGGTATAGAGCCTATATTAATCTCGGAAATAGGATTTTGGAGCTTACCAGTAAAGCCTTACAGGAGACTTAAAGGAGGGTGGGGATCAGGTCGTCCTAGAGGATATAGAGAAAGATATGCCAAGCTGAAGTTTAACAAGATATGGAGAAGTTATGAAGAATTAGCATTAGAGACACAGAGACATGCATATAATCTCTTAAAGT
>JAGGUS010000251.1 GCA_021158375.1 Thermoprotei archaeon | reverse complement strand
TTGAACGAGAAATAGGCCTTCATGAAGACGAAGTAATGATTTCATGTATCCATACACACTATGGTCCTGATCTAACTCAAGTAAGTAATGCATATTTAGAGATTTTGAAAGATAAGATAGTTGGAACTGTACATTCTGCTATAAATAACATGGAGCCCGCTTGTATAGGTTTCGCTAAGGATACTCAATGCTATGCTGGTGCTAATCGTAGAAATCCGAGGAGCCCCTATGGCCCTTACTTCTTATATTCTTGGCCCGAAGGTCCAATTGATCCCGAGGTTACCGTAATGTTAGTCAAGAGTCTTAAAGGTAAGAACTTATGTGCGCTCGTGAACTATGCATGTCATCCAGTCACTTTAGGCCCTGATGAGCTTAGGATGTCTAAGGATTATCCAAATTATACAATAGGCCTTCTCGAAGACGTACTAAAAGCGACAGTTATCTTTGTTAATGGATGTTGCGGTAATATAAATCCAAATTGGATATGGGACAAACCTCATGAGGATCCTCCCCCTAAGAGAATATTTCCGAGAGAACTTAAACCAAGGGTTGAGGAGACCAAACGTATTGGCCTAATAGTAGGCGCATCAGCCCTAAAGGCATTGATGTCTATAACTAAGTTTAGGTCTTCTATACGATTAAGCTCCTCACTTAAGAGCATCAAATTACCCATAAGAAGCGATATTCCAGAAAGGCTTAAGAAATGGATGAAACCACATCCACTAAGAGATCATGTAAATGAGATTATAAGTGGAGCCGAGAGCATAACCACCGAGGTTCAAGTATTTAGAATGGATGATGTAGCACTAGTTGGTCTACCTGGGGAAGTATTCGTTGAATATCAACTTGAACTCAAGAAACGAGTAAGCAAAATCGGCATAAATACGCTATTCGTAAGTGAACTAGCTAATGATACAATATATTATGTACCGACACCTGAAGCTTACGTTGAAGGAGGTTATGAACCAACTATGGCAATAGTAGCACCGAATGCAGGAAGCATATTGATATCAACAGCATTTAATATGCTTCAAGAGACTATCAAATAATGCATTGTTTTACACATCTATCCTATTATACCCATAAATGTCAAGTTCAATGCTTAAATGTATTACACATCAATATTTTCCTAATGGTGGCTTAATGAGCGCTGTCCCTATAATATTCGATTCTCCTGGAAAAGCGGTAAACTTAGATTTCAGAGATGGCTTCCTCTATTGGCTATGTACGTTCAAAGGCGAAATACCAACCATCGGATTACATGATGATGGAATAAGGATAAGAAGTCAGAAAGGTTCATTATGGGAGCTTACATATAAGCCTCTAATTAGAGCTGATGAAGCAGGTCACTATGTTCTGGAGGCTGATGTTAAATATGAGTTCTTTGAGCGTAGCTTTCGCTTTGGTAGTGCCGAATCGGCTCTCATTATAGGTGTTTCAGCATTAGATAAAGACCTTAGGGAGGTCAGGTGTAGGTTTGAAAGCTGGACTTTTGGGGATCCAGGCGAACCTTTCTTCCGTACCGATGTGGGCATATGGTCATGCGGTATTATCGCTTTAAGCGGTAAAAGTGAGTGGAAGCACGTTTATAGCTTCTTTAAGCCACCAAGTGGTACTAAATACTTCAAAGTCTTCATTAAGGGCGGTGGAGCTGGGGAAGTATACATTAAGAACTTAAGGTTAAGGAGGTACGTTCCAGAGAGCGTAATTCTTGAAAGAAAACGATCACCATTTAAAGATGCGCCTAGAGCAGTAATATACAAGAGGATACCACTAGGCGATTATGCTGGAAAGTTTCTCCGAATAGGAGACTTAAATGGTGATGGTAAACCTGAGTTCATATTTGCTCAAAATGAAAGAATTGGCGCAGGTGGCATATACATACATATAACATGTCTCACGGCCATTGATCTAAACGGAGATATATTATGGCAAAAAGGAAAACCTAATATTAACAACTACGAAGTCACATCTGATTTACCAGTCGGTATACTTGATATAAACGACGATGGTAAAGACGAAGTAATATGCTGTATGAACTTCAATATTATGATACTTGATGGAACTACTGGTGAGGTATTGAAGAGTAAGCCAACCCCTAAGTCGCGAGCTGGTGGTGGTTTTTGCGAAGGCCCAGAGATCCTCTATGATAGAATATTAGGCGACTGCATAGTTTTCTGTGATCTTAGAGGCTTAGGAAAGCCTAGGGATTTCATATTGAAGGATCGCTATAACAATGCCTGGGCCTTTACATCCGACTTAGAAGAGTTATGGAGTTACTCTGGAAAACTAGCTCACTCGCCTTTAGTATACGACTTTGATGGCGATGGAAGGGATGAGGTCTTCTTAGGCGATGCTCTAATAGATGATAACGGTAAGGTTTTATGGCAAATAGAAGTTTACGATCACTGCGATAGCGCTGTCGTTTATAGACATAAGGATAAGCTTATATTAGTTATCGCTAATCAAAATGGTGGCTTCTATTTCCTTGACGCGCTTACTGGAGAGATACTTAAGGAATACCATTTAGGACATGCACAAGTACTATCAATAGGTTCCTTCGATCCAGAAGTCAAGGAGCGAATGATATGCGCACAGACGTATTGGGGTGGACTAAACCAGTTCTTATTCACTCTAGATGGCGATTTAGTATTCGCAGCCTTCGGTAAAGTATACGGCTGGGTGCCAGTTAACTGGATAGGTGATGGTAGTGAACTCCTTGCATCTGCACATGGACTATACGACTGTTATGGCAATTTAATAGTCAGATTTCCAGATAGTGATATCAGCAGTAAATGGGGAACTAAGGTATATGTTTGGGATGTATGTAATGATCCACGAGACGAAGTAATAACTTGGAACGAGCATTATTTAACTATCTATACACAGGCTAATAGAGTAAGCGGGAAGGTGTTTAAACCTAAGAGACGGCTCTATAATCAGACCTTCTACGGTAACTTCATATCCGAACCAGGATGGATCGAAGTAAAATGAGTGTGAATAAAAATCACTATTTTTCTAACCTTCCATGAAGTACGTATGAGTGAAGGCTTTTTCGCTCTCTATCATTTCTTTAAGCTTTTGGTAATTATCTCTAAGCCTCTGAAGTTCCTTTATTTTACAGTCGGGATCCTCTAATGCTTGATATATTATGCCGCCTTCTGCATGCTTTGGTATTGGCCACTCAGCTAAATAGCATACAGTAGGAACTATATCAGTAAGCCATACCGTCCTCTTTAGTACATATCCCCTCTTTATTCCAGGTCCGCACATTATTAAAAGCCCCTTTAAGGAACCTATACCAAATTTAGCTGTAGTTATATGTGCTCCATGTTGTCCTCCAAATTCTCCTCTTAAAGCGAATATGACATCGCCAACTCTATCACCGTGTAATCCTATTATCCTCG
>JAGGUS010000028.1 GCA_021158375.1 Thermoprotei archaeon | reverse complement strand
TAGGCGTTAAAGTGAGGTTAATATGCCTTGAGAAGCTTTATCCTCAGGCACTAGACCTAATAGGCACTTATTCAGATCCTTTAATCTTTGTAGATCTAGGCTCTCCTCACGTTAAACTGATATCTAAGAAAGTAAAGAATACCGATACTATACTAATATTGGATCACCATGATCCAGATACTACAGAGGATCCCAGAATAGTGCATGTCAATCCTGAGCTATTCGGCATAAGCGGGGAGGAGGAAGCATCTGCATCAATAGTCACCTACCTATTCGTGAGGAGCCTATTAGAGAACAGTAAACTCCTGAACAAATTAATCCCCCTAGCTTTAATAGGATCTTCAGAGTTACCTGGAGATGTAAAAGGATTAAATCTAGCAATTCTAGAGGAGGCCATTCGAAGAGGTGTCGCTAAGACCTTAAGCTCACATAACATAAGTGTCTTCATTAATGGTCGCTTCATTTCAAGAACAAAGTTATCCACAGAACTTACCATATTAGCCTCAGTGGGTTATTATCGTGGAGGTCCAGATCTAGCAATTAACGCCTGCTTAGAGGGATTCACTCGAGAAATAAAGCTTACTATAGCTGATCTTAGGAGGTATCGCTCCTCTCTATATAAGAAAGGGATGGATTTGATTAAAAGCCATCTATATAAGGGAAAGTGCTTACAATGGATTGACGTTAGAGACTTATTCTACAATGTAGGTGCAAAGGTATTAGGTACTTTCCTTAGCTTCGTCTCATACAGACTTAGAATGATAGATCCAGAACTATACCTAGTTGGTACTATGAATCTTAATCCTGAATTACCAGGTCTTGGAAGACTTAAAGGTGAATATGTTAAGGTATCTATCCGAGTACCTAAGAGTTTAGCGCTTAAGATAGAGCAGGGGTATTATCCGCCTGCATCACAATTGCTCATGGACGTATGTAATAGGCTTGGGGGCTTTGCTGATGGCCATGCATACGCGGCTAGTGGGATTATACCTCTCTCTAAAAAGAGGCAGTTGATCAATCTTCTGGAAGAAGCGGCGCAACATCTTAGCAAAGTAGGAAGAAAAGAAGGTACTTTAGACAGTTTCTTCTAGCTTTTTCTCTAACTCATCAAAGGTCATTATTTCTACTCCTTCTGGTTTTCTACTAATCGCTCCAACCCTAACTCCTATTAAGTACTTAATTCCCTTTGAATAGGCTCTGTCTAAAAGCCTCTGAGTTATTATGCCATCAAATACGATAGCGTACGCTCCTTCAATTTTGTCTAATTGATCTACCAAGTCTCTTACTAAAACCCTCTCAATTACATTCCACTTATTGTCAAGTATTAAAGCTTCTAAAGTTCCCCTGAGTTCTTTAAAATATTCAATGACCTTTTTGGGTATTTCAATCTCTCTCTTAATTAATTCCTGTTGGGCTAAATACTCACTCACAGCTACTTTATTTTTAAGGCATTTTGCTATTTCTTTTGCCGTTAATTCCTCTACTTCCTTCCCTTGAGGAGCTCTGGCTATATAATCTATTTTTGCTGTCTTTAGAAGCTCCCTCAGTATTAAATCTCCACCTCTATCGCCATCAACAAATGCTATTGTAGTCTTTCTCTTAGAGAGATCTACTATGGTTTTAGGTATCTTAGTCGCACCTCCTATAGCTATTACGTTTCTATAACCATGTCGTACTAGGTTAACTACATCCGCTCTCCCCTCAACTATTATGAGTACGTCGCTTTTATCTACTTCTGTACCTGCAGGTAGTCCCTCTTTGCCATATCTTATAATTTCAAGTTCTGTTATATCCCTGAGTATTTTCTCAACTATCTTACGGATGTCTGGCATTTCTTCTCTCTCCCACTTGAGAAGAATCTCTTTAGCTCTCTCTATCACCCAATGTCTCTTCTTAGTCCTTAGATCCTCTATCTTCTCTACCCTTATCTTAGCAGAATAAGGTCCGACTTTATCTACAGTTTCTACAAGTGCTGCAACAAGCGCAGTCTCAACCCTATCGAGGCTTGATGGTATAGTGATCCGTCCTATAGTTTTCCCGCTTTTCTCTCGTAGCTCTACATTTATCCTTCCTATCCTCCCGGTTTTCTGAAGCTCTCTAAGATCTAAGTCGGGTCCTAGTAATCCTTCTGTCTGTCCAAATATAGCTCCTATGACATCTGGTTTATCAACACTACCCTCGACCTCTAACCTTGCATGAATTACGTACTTTGCCGTTACTGGTAATCCTCCCATGGGATACACCTCTTCATTTAATCTAATACTCTCACTACCGAAGCTTAATCTCCCTTCTTTCAATAATCTCTTCGAGTCTCTTTAATATTCCGTTTACCTCAGAGTTCTCCTTAATGTAATTTCTTATTGGTTTGAGCTCCTCTGCCAAAGCTCTTGCGGTTGCCTCTTTAAGGTCAAGAGGATGTATCTTTCCAGCTTTGTACATTTCTGCTAGCTCCTTATAACTCTCTATATGCAGAGGTCCACCGTACTTTGCAGGTCTATCTATGTATAATGAGAAATCTTCTCTAGAGAAGAGAATTAATCTATTTATTTCAAGTATCGGATTACCCTTTACCTGCCTTGGAGGGCAATATGCTTTCTTTATTTTCTCTCTTATCACTTTCGGTTCATCATGAATGAAAATACAGCTTTCGGGTTTACTCTTACTCATTTTTGTTTCAACTATATCTCCTTTAGTCTCTGTGCCTCTAAGACCTATAAGTAATGGCGTATGAATTGCTATTGGCTTTTTATAACCTAATTTTGGCGCTATTTCCCTTGCTAAGACATGCGCTTTCCTCTGATCTATTCCTCCTAATGCTATATCCAAGTTTAAATAAAATATATCCGCTACTTGCATGCAAGGATAAATTAACTTAGAAAAATCGAGGTTTGCTTCCTCTTCATGCCTTCCCATTATAGTTATAGCTCGTTTAACTCTAGCTAATGTTAACTTCTTTGCAACTTTCAGTACTAGCATCCAGTACTTATCATCTGATACTAATTCTTCACTATCTACAAAATTTACTCTCTTCATGTTAACTCCTACTGCATTAAGGAAATGCCAGGTCATTCTTGCTGCGTCTTTTATTAACTTCATATCACCGCCGAGTTTATCGTTTATCCATGCATGCCATGTTGCTGCTAATATGATCATCTCAACTCCTGCATCTATCAAATCTTGAACTTTCCTCGCCCATATAAGCCAGCCTATATGAATTAGACCTGAAGGCTCGAACCCTATGTATCCCCTAACATCCTTTCTTAATAATACCTCTGTAAGTTCCTTCTCTGTTATGACCTCCTCTGTATTCAACAAGACCCTATTTACTGCATCCCTCAGTTCCATTCTATAATTCTACCTCCTCACCAGGCTTTAGTATCTTCACCTCGACCTTTGGCGCTATTTTATTAACGTACTTCTTAAATAAACTAGGATCTTGCTTTATTGCTGGAAACGTGTTATAGTGCATGGGTATTACCACTTTAGGCATTAACATAAAAGTTGCAATCGCTGCCTCATAAGGGCCCATAGTATATACCCCACCTATAGGTAATAATGCTACATCAATTCTGTACATCTTACCAAGGAGTTCCATTTCCTTAAATATACCTGTATCTCCTGCATGATAAATAGTCTTCTCTCCATCGCTTATCATAACACCAACTGGTTCTCCAATTGTTGAACTATGTAGTGCTGGCGTTAATAAATATTTTATCTCATCTACTTCAAACCATCCACCTATATTTGCTCCGAATGTATTTTCTACTCCCTCATCTTTAGCCTTCAAGGCCAATTCGTATATCGCTATAAACTTCGCTTTATCTCTCTTAGCAATCTCTATGCTATCTCCAAGGTGATCTCCATGATCATGTGTCACTACCACATGATCTACCTTCTCAAGTTCATTAGGCTTTATAGGGCATGCTGGATTACCTGAAATCCATGGATCAACTACAATAGTTTTCCCTTTTATCTTTATTACGAAGGCTGCATGGCCGAGCCAGCGGATTTTAACCATTAACTTCCCCTTGTAATAACTTATAATAGCCCTTTTCTATAAATGGTTTAGGTAATCATGCATGGACGAAAAGGAAATAAGATCTTACGAGCATGCCGGAAAGATCGCTGCAAAAGCTATAGCATATGGTATGGACATAATTCATGAAGGCATGCCCGTACTCGAATTGTGCGAGAGGATAGAGACGTATATCTTTAACTCTGGGGGTAGGCCTGCATTTCCTTGTAATGTATCAATAAATGAAGTTGCAGCTCATTATACAGCGAGACCTAATGACGAACTAACTATCCCTAAAGGCTCCTTAGTAAAACTTGATCTAGGAGTGCATGTTGACGGCTTCATAGCTGATACTGCAGTCAGTATTGCCTTTTCTCAAGACCTACACTCCCTATGCGATGTTGCTAAGAAGGCGTTAGAAAACGCGATAAACTCTATTCGTCCAGGTACCCCTATATCTAAGATAGGGGCATTGATAGAGCGAACTATAAAGTCTTATGGCTTTAAGCCAGTCTCAAACCTAACTGGTCACAAAATAACTAAATGGACTCTTCATGCTGGAAAATCCATTCCTAACGTATTTAATCCCGACGATAAGGCCCATATACTAGAAGGGGAAGTATATGCCATAGAACCCTTCGCCACAAATGGAAACGGATACGTCACTGAATCTGAAACCATAACTATATATCGGTATGTAGGCGGAAAGGTTAAAGGTAAAGAGGAGAAAGCCCTCATCAAGATAATATGGAGAAAATATAAAAGCTTACCCTTCTGTGAACGCTGGCTCCTCAAGGATATTCCTGACTTTCAAAGCAAGGTTAAGCATTTTCATAATCTACTAAATCATGGTAATGTCTACGGCTATCCAGTCTTAGTAGAGCGAAGAGGTTCATTTGTATCACAATATGAGCACACAGTAATAGTACTTAAGGATGGCCCACTTGTTATAACTAAAATTTAATGCTTCTCTTAGCTTACGATGTATGTCCTAATACACTCCCTTAAATAATTCATCGCTCGCTTGAAGAATATTGTGTATATTATTGGATATATTATCGTTATTGCCTGTACTGGGCGCAAAAATCTCCCGCTCCTTATCAAATATTTCAATATTAGATACAACTTAAGAGCTATAAATGCTTTAAAATATTCAAAATTTCTTAAAGATTCGCCGTAGTAATGCTCATAGAGCATTAGAAAATTATCGGGAATTCCCTTTAACCTCTTGTTAAACAGTTCAAGAAAACATAACATATGATATGCATAAGCTACATCTTCTTCTCTTATACCAACCTCTATGCTTTCAAGATCTATGAAGTATAGCCTCTTATTATTGTCAAGAAGCACATTTTCTGGGGCATAATCCCCAAAGAGCAACGATAGACCTAGGGCTTTAGGTCTATTTTCCTCCAATATAGTTATGACATTGTCCACATCAACTTTAACTAACGTTGAAAATATTTTCAGTACCTCGATTTGCTCTAAAATGCGAGCCTCACCGTTTTCATATATCTTTATGATGCTAGGATTGATATTCGAGAGGGGTACTTTATGTAGCCTAACTAAGTTATATGTATATGCTTCTAGTGCTTCTTCATCTTCAGTCTTCTCTAGTACCTTACCTACTGGTCTTCCCTCTATCCATTTCTTTATCAGAAATGGTCTACCAATGAGCTTCCCTTCTAAGTCATAATGGAGTATCTTTGGAACGTAAAACCCTATTTCGCTTAATTTCTCTATGAAGTACTTCTCTTTAATTGCTTTTTTCTTAGCCTCATTGAGCGTACCTGAGAATATTTTAATACAGATCCGCTTCTCTTCTCCATTACTCAATATGTTCACTT
>JAGGUS010000265.1 GCA_021158375.1 Thermoprotei archaeon | reverse complement strand
ATGAAGAAGGAAATTGTCTGTGGAAATACAAGATGGGAGACAGAGTGGACGAGTCCGTCCCTGCAATATACGGAGGACGGGCATTCATACTATGCTCTGACGGCTATCTATACGCCTTTGAATAGCTCTTAATTAAAGCGCGCTGTGCCGTTGAGAAGCCTATGAATTTCAGCTAAGCAACTGACTCTCCTCCCGTTACTATATTAACCTTCATGACCGCTCTGGTCACCATACTGGTCACCGTATTGGATAGACTTAAAACATGGTGTTGAGGCTGCCCTAAGAATAAATAGTTACAGGATAGTTCATAAGGAGATCATGGTTTTAGATGGGGTATTAATGGGCAAAACAAGGATTCTCCTCAAGTTATAATCTAGCCTTTCTGCCTCTCATGTTCGTTAAGTACTTACGTAATACTTATATCTATTCTCTAACTATATTCAAATCAGATCTATTTAATAGCTAGACGAGAAATTGGTGATTAACGTGGAAAGAGGCGGCCCCCCTCCTCCTGGAGCTCCACATCCAGATAGGGAAAGACCTCCATTTCCTGTAATAACTAGGGATGAAAAGGGTAGGGCTAGGTTTAGATTATTTAAGCTACTAGGTTTATTAAGACCTCATTTAAAGTTCTTTATCGTAGGTCTTATACTCTCCTTAATCTCTACTGCAATAGGACTTTTACCGCCCTATATAAGTAAAGAGATAACAGATAAGGTATTGATACCTAGAAGCAATTTTCAGCTCCTAATTTATCTAGTAGCGCTTCTGATATGCCTTCATATAGTCAATACCATAATTTCTGCTGTGAGAAGTTATGTCATGGCGATACTCAATAATAGAGTAGTCCTAGACCTCCGAGAGCGTTTATACCGACATGTAATGTCTTTGGGTTTAGATTTCTATACTAAAAGTCAAACAGGAGATATAATCTCTAGAGTCTTTAGCTATGTAAGGCAAATTCACTCCTTCCTCGTAGGCGGTCTTCAGTCGCTAATAATAAATACCTTGATGCTAAGCGGCACCTTAATAATAGTATTCGCTATAAACTTCAAATTGGCTCTAGCAGCTCTCTCCCCAATTCCTGTAATACTAATTGGTACTTGGGCTTATCGAAGAGAAGCACGATTTGCATTTCTGAGGATGTGGAAAGTAATATCTAACTTTACATCTTACTTAACCTCCGTACTATCCTCAATAATTCTAGTAAAAGTCCTTGGTATGGAGCGCACTGAAATTAAGCGCTTTGGTCGTTATGCGAAGGACATATACAACGCAAATATAGAGCTCACTAAAATAAGCATAAAATATTTCCCCGCCATGGGATTTGCCATGACATTGACATCAACATTAATAATGTTTATTGGCGGTCTCATGGTGCTGCGTGGCGAGGCAACAGTAGGTACCATAATGGCCTTTTTAGGTTACATATGGCGTGTATACGGCCCAATACAGGCATTAAGCGGTTTGATGACTCAATATACTCAAGCTGAAACGGCTTACGAAAAGCTACTAGAAATCTTAAGTGTCAAGCCATCGGTAACTGAAGCACCTGATGCTGTCGATGTAGAGATAAAGGGCCATATTAAAGTGGAAGATGTATACTTCGCCTACACCGATAAGCCAGTCCTTAAAGGTATTTCCCTAGAGGTAAGACCAGGTGAAGTAGTAGGCTTAGTAGGTCCCAATGGATCGGGCAAAACGACCTTAGCCAGACTCCTCACCAGACTTTATGATCCTAACAAGGGTAGGATACTCTATGATGGAGTTGATTTGCGTAAAATAAAGTTTGACTCTTTAAGAAGACAGGTAGTCATGGTCACTCAAGAACCACTTCTGCTTTCAGGCACTATCGCATTAAATATAACTTATGGTGTAAAAGGTGCTAAACCCATCGATGTTATAATAGCGTCGAAGATGAGCCATGCCCACGATTTCATAATGGAACTACCATTAGCTTATGATACTGATGTAGGCGAGGCTGGAAGAAGGCTCTCTGGTGGTCAGAAGCAAATGGTATGCATAGCTAGAGCACTAATTAAGAGACCACGTGTGCTAATATTAGATGAATCAACTTCAAACGTAGCATTCGACCTAGAAGCCGATATAATGAGAAACATATTAAGCTATTTGCCTCAATCCACCTTAATATTAATTTCTCATAGACCCAGCCTAACAAACTACGTCAATAGAATAATAGAGATACGCAATGGTGTCATAATAAATGAGGCAAGGGGTTTATTAAGAGAACGTCCTTCCGTAGATATAGAAAATATCGTAAATATAATCGATCCTACCTCCATATCATTAGAATACGACGGCACATGGCTTCACGTACACGTAGCAGATGGATACACGTTAAGGAAAGTCAAAGCTAAATTACCATTCCCAATATCTTACCCAAAGATGGTCATACTCTATAGCAGTAATGGTAAAGAACTTGGTATAATTGAGGATTATGATAAGCTAGACGAAAAAAGCAAAAACGCCTTAAAGAGCTACCTTGTGAAGGAGTACAACATAATAAACGTTAGAAGAATCTTAAAGATGTTGCCTATTGGCCGTAGGAGGAGCATGGCAGTACTAGTAGTACTTGAAGATGAGCATGGAACCCTACGAAAAGAAGTAGTCCCAATAAATGCAATAGCGGCCTACGGCGATAAGATAACCATTTCAACTCCAAACTCAATATATGAAGTTAAACTGGAGAACTTAGATCGAAATATGAGGATAGGGCTCTTATCGCTTGCAGCAGAAATAGAAAGTCCATGGGAATTTCCATGAAATCTCTAAGCGATATTACTATTTATAGTAGATTTAGCCTCTAATATAGCGGGGATCCTATTGGGTAAGGCACGTATCGCTACTGTATGTTTAGCATCAAGAGGCTTCAGCACTGTTGAGGAAAACCGAAAATATGCCCTAAAACTAGTAGATTATGCCCTTCGCTTTAAGCCAGATCTCATATGTCTTCCAGAAGCATTTACTACTTTTAGTATAAGGAAACCTAAACGTGAACTTGCTGAACCCGTCCCCGGACCAACAACAGAATTATTTTCAAAGAAGGCTAGAGAAGGGAATTGCTACATAATCTGTCCAATAACAACTAAGCACGATGGAAAAATATGGAACTCCGCTATCGTAATTGGTAGAGACGGTGATATAGTTGGAATTTACGATAAGGTCCATCCAGTAACAAGTACTCCTGATTATACCGAATTCGAAGGAGGGGTCACTCCAGGTAAAGATTATCCCGTATTTGACCTAGATTTCGGAAAAATAGGCATCCAAATATGCTTCGACATATGCTTCCCTGAAGGATGGAGTGAACTGGCTAGGAGAGGCGCTAGGGTTGTATTCTGGGTCTCAGCTTATGACGGTGGTTTTCCATTACAGGCATATGCCTGCATCAATAAATATTACGTAGTGTCCTCCGTACGCACGAATAAGTCTAGAATTATAGATCCATGTGGAAGAATAATAGCCGAAACGGATTGGTTTGTAAACGTAATATATCACGATATAAACCTAGACTACGTAGTATGCCATTACGATTTCAATTACAGCATACCCGATAAAATACTCAAAAAGTACGGAGATCGCGTCAAAATAAAGTCTTATGCAAACGAAGGAGATGACGTCTTTATAGTAGAACCCATAGATGAGAGCATAAGCATCGAGGAATTAAAGAAAGAATTCGGCTTCGAATCATTCCAAGAGTACATAGAAAGGCATAGAAGGGCATACGAATACATTCATAGAGGAGAGCAACCACCGCCACAAAAGGCTGCACATGGAACTAGACCACAATATAGAAAAGAAGATATTTAATTTTCTTTAATCTCTTAATTCATTAATTTTTACCTTACTTTGATATCAGCCAACAGCGGATTCATCACCATCAGCCAGCCATCAGTTCATCATGTTCTAATAATGTCTTAGTTCATCTTAAAATAAACACCCACGGAATTCTTAATGACTATAGGTTTAGTTCCTTAAAGTTATTTATCTTATTTTCGTCTAGGATATATTGGTGAGGTTGTGGTTGAGAAACCAGCTATTTATGGTGGTAAACCTGTTAGGAAAGAACCATTGAAGATCCGAAGACCTATAGGTAATGAAGAACTTGAGGAAATCAAGGATGTAATAAAATCTGGACAGTTATTCAGATGGTCTGGTACAAAGGTAAGTAGTTTTGAAAAGGAATTTGCTAAGTTCTATGGAGTGGAATATGCTATAGCCTGCACTTCTGGGACGGCATCAATCCATATAGCCATCGGTTCAATAAATCCGGATCCATGTTCCGAGGTGATCACAACGCCTATTACTGACATGGGTACTATATTGCCTATTCTAGCTCAAAATTGTATTCCTATCTTTGCTGATATAAATGAAGATGACTATACGCTTGATCCAAGTGATGTTGAGAGGAGGATTACAGAGAAGACTAAAATCATAATTCCAGTTCATCAATTCGGCTTCCCATGTGATATGGATCCCATAATGGAATTAGCAGAGAAGTACGGCCTATACGTAATTGAGGACTGCTGCCAAGCATATCTTGCTGAATATAAGGGTAAGCTCGTTGGAACTATAGGCCATATGGGATGTTTCAGCCTTCAAATGTCGAAACATATGACTGCGGGAGAGGGCGGCATAGTCATTACAAATGATGAGGAATTAGCAAAAAGGGCAAAGCTATTTATGGATAAAGGATGGTTAAGAGAGGCTGGGGCTACTGCTAGGAATTACTTAATGTTCGGGCTTAATTATAGAATGACCGAATTACAAGGCGCTATCGCATTAGCACAGTTGAGGAAAGTAAAGTGGGTAGTTCAGAGGAGGCGGGAAATCGGCGAGAAAATTACAAAGGAATTAAGCGATCTCGACGGATTACACTTACCTAAGTCCACTAAAGATAGAAAGCACTCTTTCTGGCTTTACCCAATACGAATAGACGTGAAAGTACTAGGAGTAAATAATGTAGAATTTGCTCGCGCTTTAAATGCTGAAGGGATTCCTGCAGGGGCGGGTTATTTAGGCGAAGTACTCTATATGGCACCATATTTACGGCATAAACGTGTAT
>JAGGUS010000022.1 GCA_021158375.1 Thermoprotei archaeon | reverse complement strand
TTATTATTTTTCCGCCACGTGACTTAAATTCCCTTATCGGTCTAGAATTCATAAGTGCTATAAAGGACTTCCTATTTACTGGCTCTTTCTTAGTTACTGCCCACCAGGTATTGCTAGGAGCGCATAGACCGAAGAAATCATGGTGCCCTATCAATAGTGCCTTAGCCTTAGGAAGATGTTTGTTAAGGTAATCTGGATCTATTATAGCGGCTTTAAATCCTGCATCAACTAGAGTGGCTTCTATTTTTCGCAATCCATATGGCGCCTCTATAGGCCTACCTTCCTTATCCACTTTCGGTTTAGGAGCACACATCCACATCCATAATCGCTCTGGTATGCCAATAGCAGGGCTTGTAGTTAAGAAACCTAAGAACTCTCTTCCATGATGATTCGTCATCATAGTCCTATCTGTTGTTATTACAAAATCATATGTCATAAAACCTTCACCTCCTCCACTTCCATATTCGTTTCCTTCAATGTTTGTAGTACCATATCTGCAATTTCTTTACGATCCTTAGTTACATAAACGATTATTTTACTATTCTCTTTGTCTATAACACGCTCCATCTCATTAAACATTTTCTCTACCTCTCCATACGAGAATAAATACATAGTTATCCCAAAGACTATATTATGCAGGAATATATCCCGCACTTGAGGGATTACTTCACGAATTGAACAATTAGTGACTATATATATTATCAAATCACTTGATTTGGCTGATATGGCTTTCCTGTAACTCTCTTCTATGGCTTCTCTAAGCCTACTAGTAGCCCCTATAAATACAAGACAGTGTTGTTTCATTGATCCTTCCTCCTGATAGTTCTTTCTCATATTCTATCTATCTTAGGAGTTCAGTAACATGTACATAATGTTAAGTTATGGCTCATAGAATATATAAGGAATACTATAAACTCCCATAAACGAGCTTCTTCAGAGCATAATTCGCTTAAGGATCATAGTAACGCAGAATTGGCATTCGTAGCCTTAGTTATATTATCTTAAATGTATAACTACAGGTTATCAAATGGCATTAACTACCTTGAAGATACTGAGGAATTATTTCATAGAAAGACGCTAGAATTAAATAGAAGATGCAGCCCCAATTACTACAGATAAAAAGGAACTGGATTAGGTTAAAGTGTAAATATGGTAGAAGGCTTACGTCCTCTCCTTATGCCCCTCCTCCTAACGAAATGTATAAAATAATTAATTAGTATGAAATCGCTTTGTTAGTTAAATTCGGTTCACGTGCTGAATGTGCTATCCTAATAACTTAGGATTTTATATGTTACAAAAGTCAGATGTTTTACGTTCTTCTTTCTCTAGTAAATAGCGCTTCTTTACTCTCTTAACGACTTTATATTTAATCTTATGATAAATCCTCAAGTTAAAGCATAAATATCGTTACAAGTATAAAACTATTCCGAGGGTGCTATCTTGAGTTCCAGTAGTGGATCTGAGGTAGCTCCACCTAGAGTTATATCATGGAAGTTCATATTGCTTGTAGCGCTACTAGCCGCTGGTACTACGATATTCTCCCATGTGGCTGCTGCTTACACTCCTGGATGGACTGGAGGCGCTGTAGGCGGAGGTTTTGCTACTGTTGTAATGTTTTTAATGATAATACTAGGGAACTTATTTCCTCACAAAATTAATAGAGCGCATATACTCCTAATAAGCGCAGTTACTGCTGTAAGCATATTTCATTGGTGGCCTGCTGACGGTACTGGCTTCGCGGTCTTAGGTGTCATGATCGCTGCTAGAACCGCTCCATCTCCATGGAGGGAGTTGCTAGATTGGGTCTACGGCCCTGGCATATCAGAGATACAGAAGCTCTTAAGTGGTGGTGTTAGTGATGTTCCATGGAGTGCCTGGATGCCATCGCTGACTTGGTGGAGCGTTTATTATTTCCTATGGTTTATCTTCTTCCATAGCTTCTTCTCGATAATTAGAAGAAGATGGCTCGACATAGAACTATTGCCATACCCAAGCGCAATACCCACCATAATACTGCTCGATGAGACAAGGCCTGATAAGAGATTAAAAGGAATACCTCCAACAAGGAGACTTGATTTCCTGCTCGTAGGTATGATATGTGGTTTCTTCTATATGTGGCCTCCAGTGCTAAAAGTAATTGTACCATGGTTCCCAGACATATACGGATGGTCGAGTTATCCATTCATACCATGGGCCATGGGCGCTATGTACGCTGAAGCAGTACCCCTATTCAGAAAGCTTGTAGGGTTCTGTTGGTTTACTACAAACATAGGATCATATCTATCTTGGATGTTATTGCCCTTAGACATAATCCTTTCAGTAATTATAGTGCGCTGGTTTGTAGCCATAGTAGAACAGATAGCCTATTATAGGGGATACTATTCCGGTATATTACAACAAACATCGAGTGGTAAAAGAGCGTTATTAGGTGGCTATCCTCCAATGAAGATGTTCCTCGTGTACTTTACTGCAGGTATGACAATAATTCTCTTCTGGATGATAGTAAACTGGCGCTACTTTGTTGATACCATTAAGGCTGCTATCAGAGGTCCTACAAAGGAGGAATGGGAAAGAGAGATAATGCCCTATAGGTTAGCCTGGACTCTGTTCATAGTTTCAGGATTCCTCTTAGTCGCTTTGCTCTACGCCGCTGGTTGCTCATTAAGAGGTTCATTCCTCATAGTACTCTCATGGTTCTTAATAGGTGGCTGTGGAATGAGGACTACTGGTCTAGCATTTGGATATGCGCCATCTGACTGGCCATACTGTACGACATTAGTAACTAGCATGTATAGATCCATGGGCGTAATATCTGTTGAACAAGCTACGGGAACTTATGTGATGGATGTTGCTTTAGGACAGCAGGATTCAAGACCTGGTATCTCTCCAGGTTATCAATGTACTTGGTATAAGATAGCAAGGGAGTTAAATGTGAGGCCTAGGGAGGTGTTTGTATCCCTTTTAGTGGCAGTTGCCATCATTTGTGCAATAACATTCCCATTCCTAGTCAAATTCTACTATAGCGTAGGTGCAGCTAAGACCGTAAGGGGAAGCCCTGAGGGATGGGGTTGGTGGCTAGAGCTACTACCACCTTCATCATGGGAAGCTAGACCTGCAGTAAGGCCATGGTGGCCGTGGATAATAACAACTGCTGCTGCGATGTTGATTTCAACTTACCTAAGAATGAGGTTCGTCTGGTGGCCCATAGATCCTGTTGGTATAGTAATGGGTGCTACTGATCCTGCTGATATGGATCTAATAATCCCAGTAGTAGCCTATATCATTAAGTTCTTAGTGATTAAATTAGGCGGAGCTAAGATTCACGACGAAATCTTACTGCCATTTGTAGGCGGCTGGGGCATGGGTGCGGGCTTGACATGGTTCGTTGGCGGGATTGCAGTGCTACCTAGATATATAGGCTAAGAAGCCTAAACAAAAACAAAACTATTTTTATTTTCATTATGTTGCTTTTAATACTATCTTAGGTATGTGTAGTTTTACTTTCGATCTTTCTATTTCGAGTCTTGCCAATAAGAAGCTCAATGCTGACTCAGCCCCTTGATTATAGTTTAATCCCCATGGTGTTATACCGTCATAGCATCCACCATTCTCATCATCATATATTCTTACCTTAGCTGAATTCCTACCTAAGTACCATTCAATAGCAATTTTAGCTACCCTAAGGTATTCTTCCCTTTTCGTAATTTTAAATGCGGTTAGAGCCGCTTCAACCATAGCTCCTGCTTCTACAGGTTGTTGATCATAAAGCGCTCTTACTCCACCGCGTTTATACCATCCTCTATTACCTATGGGCCAGAATATCCCATCTATTATAGTTATTTTGCTTAAAAACTTAAAGCTCTTCTTAGCTATGTCCAAAAATATTTTCTCCTTTGTTATATCATATGCGAGGAACAGTGCCTGTGGTAGTCGTGCATTCTCGTATGCCATTATGTCCTCAAACCATCTCCATGACTCGCTAGCTACATTGTTATACAATTCAACAAGTCTCCAAGCTAATTCCTCAATTAATTTTAGTATGCTATCCTCTTTAATCTTTAAGTAATAATCATAAAGGCCTAAGATCGTAATGGCAATTCCTCTTGGCGATTTAAGGCTCCTTGCTGACCCTAGCGACATTTCTAATAGTTCTTTTGCTGCAAGCCTTAGTTTCTCTGGCATTTTTGATGCATAAAGTGATGCGCAGCCCCATATTGCTCTACCATAACAATCTTCACTTGTATCCCATCTATGCTGTCTATCATAACTTAGTTTATTATAGAACATACCTCCTTCCATATGCATGTAGTACAGAAAGCTCAAGTATATCTTAGCAAGACGTAAGGCTTCTCTTGATCGCCTTAAGTCATAGTATTTTGATACAACTACAAGTGCCCTAGCATTATCATCAGTTGAATATCCCTCCCTTCTATCGGGCATTAAATATTTAGCATGCTGAAGTAATCCTGTATCATCCGTAAATTCTTTAAGATATCTCAGAGTAAGTGGGGGTAACATAATGTCTCACCTCCTCTCTATGCTTGGGCTTGACTATGTTCGCAATTAGACTCAACAGTTCA
>JAGGUS010000099.1 GCA_021158375.1 Thermoprotei archaeon | reverse complement strand
TTCTTCTCCCTTATAGCTACTTCTTTACTGGACTTCTTCATAACTGAAATAGCTGAATATATCAATCCAATATCGGTTATTAGAACTAATGGTATGTAAGGCCACGAGGTAAGCTTAAATAATGGTGGTAATATACTTAACGCTACTGCCATTAAGAAGAGAATTAACGTTAGAATTGCCGCGCTCTTAGGTCCATAGCGTACTGCTATAGTGGCAATACCGTGTTTCTTATCACCCTCTATGTCTACTATGCCTTTCATGACCTCTCTTCCTGTATTGGTCAGGAATACCATGCTTATGAATAAGATAAGATAAGCTCTTAAGCTTCCTAATGCCAATCCTCCGTATATAAACGGAACTACAACGCAGAAGCTAACCATTAAATTGCCGATAATTCCATATCTTTTACAATACGAATTATAGGCTATAGCGATAGCAAGAGCTATTAATGCTACAATTAAACATCTAGTGCCTAAAAGTGCTGCAGAGAACAATCCGATAACTGAGAGTATCACCGCGTATATTAGCGCTCCACCTGGGCTTATTTCACCGCTTGGTATAGGCCTTGTTGGATCATTTACCTTATCTATTTCCCTATCAAAATAATCATTTATTACCATGGATGCTCCTGTAAGGGTGAAGGCTGTTATAAAGGTGAGCATAAGTTTATATAAGGCTGTTATAGAGGGAATGCTTCCTAACGATATAAATGCTCCAACAAATGTAGCTATTCCCATCATAATGCAGTTTATTGGCCTTATTATCCTTATTAGAGGATGCACTATTGTTTCCCTCCTCAAAGAGCAAGGGCCATAGCCTTTATAATGTCATCTGCCACTGCTATAATAGTTCTGCCATCTATCCTTTTAACACCGGGCCTGCTAGCGATGCGATCTGCAAAATCAACCTTTGTATACTCAACTTTAAGTTCTACAGGAGATTTGACCTTAAATGGTTTTACTTCTTTCGCTTTTTTCAAAGCACGCATAGCCGCTTCCTTAATCATTTTGTATGTCACATTAGGATGAAGACATAGTGCCGCATACATACTAGTGGCTTTCTTTACGGCTACACACTCTATATCTCCAAGGAGTTGTTTAGCTTCCTTTACGGCTGCTTCGTCTCCTGTCACTAATACTAATGGTACGTCATACGTCCCAGCGATTGCAGCCCAAAGCCCTATCTCTCCTACCTTAATACCATTAACCCAGATGTTCGCTATAGATAAGGAAAGCGTATGTGGTAATAGCGCGTTCTGAGTCCCTGCCATAGCATGAGCACCTATAGCGAATACTGCGTCGAAGGTACTATCGAGGCCTTCCATTTCAAGGACTCTTCTCCCCCTTATTAACTTAGCTCGTTCATCTAGCTCTTCTGGAATTATGCTAAATGCTGCTCCATGTCCATCTAACACCACTACTTCATCTGCTCCTCCTTCATATGCGCCTTCTATAGCTGCATTAACATCTCTCGTGAGGAATCTCCTAGCTCTCTCGTGTTCCCTTCCTCCAGGATTGAAATCTTGCCAAGTTCCACATACTCCTGTAGCTCCTTCTAGATCCGTCATTATGAATACTTTCATGTTGATTCCCTGTATTTACTAGACGCTGGGCTATTTTAAGCATTGAGCTTCACATTATCACGATTAGCGATAAAGTTAATTATGAAACTTAACTAAGACATCATGATGACCTCAGACGACATCGACTTCTATATATATGGTAGAAATGCGGGAATGCCAATTCTAGTACTGAACGATCCTTTACTAGGCCATATTCCTAGGGAACTTCTTTATAGAACGAAATTATACGACAATATGGATAAAATATTAGATGTAGAAGTGAAGAGAGATTATCTAAAGGCACTTCTCTATCTCTATCAGGTACTCGGGCTGGTAGAAATAAGTGATAGTTCATGTTCTCCTCGCTTTCCTCTTATAATGAAAAATGAACGTGAAGCTGTATTCGAACCAGCTAAGGCTATATCTGCTTCCATAGTGAATTACATTAGGCGACATCTTCCTGAATTTATTAATAAATATAATCGTTCATCCCTAAAAGTTCAAGGCTTTTCTTGGGAAGATCTCAACTTCTTACTCATAGCTGGTATTCTATTGGACTTCGTAGTGAATAGAAGCCTAATTAAGCTTATCTTAAGCATTCCTGGCATAAAGGCGTGTAATCGTAAGGCCAGCTGGTATGTATGGGGTATTGAAGGAGGACTTGGCTCTAAGCATGAGTACTGGCTCTATGCACGTGAGGGCATAATAGGTGGTTCCCTTCTTGTATTCTTAAAGGGCAGCTCCATAGCTCCAATATACCTTCGAGACATAGATCTTCTCATACTTAAGAGATTCGCATTAAAGGCACAAAGTCCAGCTCAAGTCAGTTACGAATTGCACATACCTGAAGTAGACCTTAGAAGAATCCTCTCTTATTGGCTTTCCTTACACTTATTGAGAAAAGAAGAGGGAAAGGGATATGAACTCTATAAGATTAACTTTCCCTTCTTGATTGGTAACGACTATAGCCTCATATTCCAAACTTTCCTCCGTACTGGGAATGAGCTATGTAATGTAGTTCTCTTAAGGCAGATACCTAATCTCTTAAAGCATAAGTATAAGATGGGTCTTGAATACGTTGATGACATCACCTTCCTTCTAATGATGTATTATGCATCTAAATGTTATGCTGTAGATGCACTTATATCTGAAGGCATAATAAGTAATCCTCCTGAGAATCCTCAATTACCTTGGGGACTTTGCGCATGGTGTAAGCAGTGAAGTTAGGAGTAACTTTTTAATTCATTCAATATTTTATATACCCTAGTGGTTTAATGATGCAGGATAACTCTTTTATTAAGTTCCTACGCAAGGTTGGTCGTAGATATGGGACGGTATATAATTTATCTGATGTAAAATCAGCAAGACAGACTACTGCATCTGAGTTATTAGATGTGCTTTTTCTTGGCAAATTACCTGCAGATCATATAATTGCTAGTAAGATAGAAATAAAGGAGCTTAAAGAGATGATAGAAAAGCTAGAAAACGAAGTCTCTCGATTAAGAGAGGAGAACAAACGACTTAAATTCCTACTCCTGCTATTATTATCGATATTAATCATATTCATTGTGGTGATTAGATGAGTAGAACTCTTGCTGCTTACGTTAGAAAGTTAGAGGATGAGATAAAATCAAGATTTGTAGGAAATTATCACGCTATTAAAATCGCTATATTGAACTTACTCCATTACAGATCAACGTTGCTTATAAGGGCTCCTCGTGGTGTTGGAAAATCGACGCTCATGTTATTATTGCTAAAGGGTATATATGGTGATGACTACGTAGTGATATCAGGTGCTTCAGAAGTAAAACGTGGTGAGATCCTAGGTAGACTACATATACCCTCTCTTGAAAGAGAGGGCGTAGAAAAAGTGATATGGTCTGCTTTTATAAAGGCTAAAGGTAAGGGGTTAGATGAGGTGAACCGGTTAAATCCCTATACAGCAGCCAATATATACCATATGTTACAGTTCGGAGAAGTATGGGCATATGGTCAGAGATACCAGATAGGTGATTACACATTAATCGCTAATGAGAATCCACATGATCCTACAACATTCGTTCACCCTCCTCCATTCTATGATCGTTTCGATGTCGTGGTGTATCTAAGACCTCTATCGTTAAGTGAGAAGTTTCAACTAGAAGATATATTAGAGCGCTATGGGAATTCCTTAGTTGATTCAATGCCTCAAGTCCTTTCTCCTGAAGATCTAGAGGAGATAAGGGATGAAGTCGCTCAAGTAGAACTAGACGTTGAACTTAAAGGCTTCATTAACTTATTGATAAGGGACTTACAGATATGCATTAGAGGGAAAGAATATTCAGAGATAAAACCTCCCGCCCTATGTGAAGGCTGCCACTTTATTCGTGAAGTCTGTAGTCTAATAAGAGAAGGACCAAGTGAGAGAGCAACTATAGTACTAACTCAACTAGCTAAAGCTAAACTATGGCTTGAAGGTAAAGTAACTGAAGATGATATACTTCAGCTCGCAAAATGGGTTCTTCCACATAGGATCGTTCTAGCTAAGAGTACCATGATACTTAGGGATATCGATGATATCTTAAGACAGGAAAGGACAAAAATGCACGAAAGGGAACTTAGAAAACAATGGTATCTACTTAGGGAGCTCTACAAGAAATTCGATAGAGCTCTTTATGCTAGAGCTGCTGAAATAGCCTTAGAGGATCCTGTCTTTGCAGAAGAACTAATGAAGCTTGAGAAGATATGGGTTTCAAAAGGCATATTGAACAAGGAAGAGACGTTAGCGCACTATTTAGGGGTGGCAGAATGGATGTAAAGAAGATTGAGGAAATCTTCAATAGAGCACGAATTGAAATGTTCCTTCCTGCTATAAAATTCGATTATACAATCAAGGATAATGTAAGCTTTAAAACTTCTATTAAACAAGCTTCCGTAACTACTGTAATTCCGGAAAATATCCTCAAGGATCCTGAAGGCGAGAAAATACTTCTTTGGGGATTTAGGCACATTCTAGCGCACGTTCATTATTGTCCTTATGATATTAAGACTGCGCGGGAATTGGAGGAATTGATTCATAGGGAGCTTAGAAATACTAATTTAGCTCAATATTCTCACAATATTCTATGGTTATTTGCTGATCTTCAGATAGATCTAGTTTACCTTCCTAGAATATTTGGTTCACAACCATATCACCTTAAGTATATTTATAGAAAAGAGCCTAAAGGTCTTGAGTTACTGAAGTATTCTGCTTATAAAGTAGCGTATGGAGGCTTCATTCCAGATTATAATGTTAATCCTTTAGTGATGAGTTATGGTAAATATATAGCTCGCGCCGTCCTTACTCCGAGGCCATGGAGTTCTAAAGTAATAATGCTAACTAGAGTTATTAGGAGATTCCTTGCTGTTAAGAAACTTAATATGGAAAAGCTAAATTCTCTCGAAACGCACCTGCCTCTTAAAGAGGATATACGAAGAGAAGGAATGAACGAACTGATGAGAGCAGGTGCCTATGTATCTGATGAAGCTGAAGCGAAAAACTTCTTTGAAAAATGGGTAGCCCCTAGGATGAAGGATCAAGTAGAGCAATTGTTAAGACAGGCAAATGAAGTCTTAAGAAGGGCTAGGGGAAAAAGATCTATCAAAAAAGCCTTAC
>JAGGUS010000056.1 GCA_021158375.1 Thermoprotei archaeon | reverse complement strand
TTGTTGTTTGTTCCATGAATTTATAAGCTTCAATTACTTTCGCTACTTTCTCCTCAGGAAAGCCTAGGTCTAGGAGTATATCCTTTATTGAGCTTAGAGAGACGCCGTTATTAAGCATTACTTCAACTATCTCATTCAATGTTCGTTTCACGGCCATAACTCTCACCTCCTTTCATGGTTAAATCGAGGTAGAGTTGCAGATAATATTTGAGCCTTAAGTAAAGATACTCGATGTCAAGAGGCGATACCTTATTGAGCATCTCGTTAATATTACTTACAGCTTTCTTCAATTCAAACACTTCATGCTTAAGCTTAAGATATTCTTCACGAAATGCCTCTAAGGCGACCTCTGATTTATTAGGTTTACTGTGATTCACGAAGGCCCCTTAAGATGGGCAAGTGGCTATATATTTAAACTCGGCGCAAAGAGTGCTTTAAAAACCTTAGTTAACTCCTGTAAGATGAGCCCTTATGAGCAAGAATTTGGAGCGGGGATTCATGGTGGTAATAGATGCAAGTGTTATACTAGTTATTCTTAGTCTCATGTATCAAAGAGGCATTCTCCAATTAGAGAACTATTATGATCTTGAGTACTTAATAAGAAGAAGCGACTTTTCAAAAGTTTATACTAAGCTTCTAAACACAAATAGTGCTGTTACATTATGTATGGCTGTGAAGAGCGGGGAAAGACTTGTTATTAGTGGTGGTGGACATGTGCTTATGATTAAAGTTGTTGATAATGATGAGACAAAATATGAGATAGGCTGGATCTTCCCTATGGAGATTAAGGCAGTAGAGTATAATGTAGCATGTAATAGTTCGTGTCCCATAACTATAGGGCTCATTATAAAGGGACAATGTGTCGAGGTGACGGTGAGGAAATATGAGTGAGGAATATATCTCAGCTAGCTATACGATATTAGCATGGACCTTGATTTCACTAACGATAATAGGTGTATCGCTTAGACTTATAGGATCAATTCAGGAAGAGAATAAGGAGATTCCTAGACGTATAGCTAACATAGTATTGAGCTATATAGATATTGCCAGGAGTTACAAAGAGGAGATACCCTTTAGCCTACCTAAGTTATCTTACGATTATAAAATAATTCTTAATGGAAGTACTCTGGTGGTGATTGTAAGTAACAAACAGGTTCTAGAGGTTAAATTGAGAGGATATACTACTGAGAATGTGTACGTTATTGTACCCGATAGAAAATATGCGGTTCTAGTTAAGGAGGGTATTATAAAACTTATCGAGGTGTAGGATGTGGATAGAGCAGTATATATCTATGTAATGATGGCGCTGGGCATTATGACTATAGCGTTCCAACTTTTAATATGTGCTTTATTAAGGAGAATTTTTGTGGGAGGCATATGAATAGTAGAGGAACTATTTTCCCAATAATTGATCTCATATTAGCAATATCATTAATGATATTAGGCATGATGGTGATCTTTACTATAAAGCCCTTATTGATAGAAAATAAGCTAATTAAACAAGTCAATAAGGAACTAATTTTAGCCTATAACGTTATGGCGAATGTTATTGACGATAGGAAATTTTTAGAGTGCATAACTAGGTATATAATGTACAATGATGAGCAAGCACTTACTGACGCATATAGTATGTTAAGGGATAGACTACCTAATAGACTTCTTAAAATGACGTTGCTCGCTTCAAATGGACAAATACTTGGCGAGGTAGGTTACGTGCACATGCCTTTCGTTCAGATAAGATATGCCTTCATGATATATGAAGGAGGTGTATGGCATAAATATGTACTGCTTATCAGGATTTCGTCGGAGAAGTAAAGGCGCGCTCTCAACTTATGCATCATTATTATTGTTACTGGCAATTATAATGTCGTTGGCATCATACATTAGAGTACTTGAAGAGGAAAATGAGCTGAGAGCTACGACATTACGAGCTGTAGAAGTTAATATGGCATTATTAAATATAAATGAAGAGCTAAAGAATATGGCATTCGTTACAATAAGCAACTCCTTAAAGGAACTATTGATGAACATAAATAATGTAGACAACGTTACCGAAGTAAGCAGAATTCTTAAAGAACAGTTAAAACACAAAATACCTGAAGTAGCTAATGAGTGCATAGATAGAGTGGCAGAGGATTATGGAGTAAAAGTCTATATAAGAGAGATTAATGTTAGAACTATAGTCAGCGGGGAACTTATTATTAAAGTAAATATAGTTATGAAGGTAAAAGATGATGTGCTGGGAATTTCAAAGATGGAAAACTTGAGCTTAGAGTATAATACAGGAATTTCGTTAGAGAAAATAACAGCAGAATATAGATGTACGCTTGAGCAGATAGAACATCTACTAGTTGATAGTAATCACACAATATGTAAGGATATTACAGGATTCATAAAACAGCTTAATAGAAACATAACTTTTGTAGTGTATAATAAAGATAGCATCAATGTAGAAAGGAATATAGAGATAGCCTTAGTCAACGGAAGAAGCGGATTATTCAAGGAGTATGTTATAAGAATACATTTAGTCAAGCTGATTGTTAGAATAGGAATAAATGAATACGATCAGATAACTAGGAGCTTTAATAAGAGATATATCAACTTAGTAGTATATGTGAATAGGAATTACGACCTTGTGGTATTGGTTATTAAGAAGAACGTCCTTTAACGTACCTTAACATGGTTAAGTATGTCTCCTTTATAACGATATCCTTAAAGAGGGAAGCATAATGTTCTCTAAGCGTTGATTCGGCTATCGCTCCAATTCGGGCAATTATCCTTTGAGTAAGGATGGGCTTATGGTTTTCTCTAAAGGCGAGAATTCTATCAGCAGCATATATTGAAGCTAAGGCAGTTATTAACGGTCTTCTACCACCCTTCCTCTCTTCGACCTTATTTAATAGCATTATAGCTAGTAATGCTAACCGATGTTTGTATATTTCAGGATCTATTCCAAGTTCCCTAAGCTTTTTTTGCACAATTGGATTTTTTATTGCCTCTTGTGTCAACCGCCATACGTAATCTTTGCAACTCCTTAATGGAATACGATTTCCTAAGAGCTGTTCTATATT
>JAGGUS010000227.1 GCA_021158375.1 Thermoprotei archaeon | reverse complement strand
TTAAAATGCGCTCTTCCATCCATTGAAGATAGTCGTCTAGGTTTCTGATTTCCATATTAAGCTCTGTAGCTCGCTTTTCTACGTCTTCTCTACTTCTTATACCTATGAGGACGTCAATCCATAATACTGGAAGCATGTATTTCTTGTCATAGTCCGTCCTAGAGACTTGAGTGAGGACAGCTTTAGCTCTACATCGCTTAACTAAGATTTCGTCATATATACCAGGTTTATTAAGTTCCTGTCTTCTTTTAGATATCTCTTTATAGTTTTCATCCGTTATGTCAGAATAACCATAAATGTCACGAAGGGTTATAAAGAGTGCACGTGTATATGAGCTATACTTAATGTAAGGCAAGTACTTCTTAAGTAAGCCATATCGTTTATCTAAAGGGATCTCTGGATTTATCATCTGATTGTACTCCTCTTCAGTCATACCGGCAGAGAGTAGGTCGTACTTAGTATAATGAGAGAATAAATTGCATACATCTAACTTCAGTTTTATACGCTCTCTTTCAGGCTCTAGATGTTCATGGGCATCTATAATGTCAATATAGCTTATTTCAGAAAGTATGTAGTCTGCAATATTGTCAAGAGTCATAGGGCATCACCGGCTAAATATGAATATGCTCTTGAATATATTTAACTATAACTAACTACTCTAGAGTAGTAAATAGAGAAATCGACTAGTTTATAAATGACATCTCTATGAACTTCATAGGGGAGTCTTATGAGTGAAGAGCATTTTACACTAAAAGAAATACGCGAAGATGCCGATGCTGCAAGAAGGACTATAGAGAACTTTAATGACATAGAAAAAGTTGCAGAGGAAATAGTAAAGACTAAGTATGATCTATTCCTTGTAACTGGAGCTGGAACAAGCCTTCATGCAGGAATTGCTGCTAGTTATGCATTCTATGAACTAGCAGGCATACCTCTCATGCCTATATATGCAGTAGAGTTCATTCATACACCAGCAGGAGTAATAAGAGACAAGAAGGCACTAGTAATAGCGATCAGTCAAAGCGGTGAGACTAGCGATACATTAAGGGCAGTAAGGAAGGCTAAGGAATATGGAGCAGACATATTAGGAGTTACTAATTTCCCTGAGAGCAGTCTAGCTAAGGAGTCAAGGTATAGACTAATAACAAGAGCAGGAGAAGAGAAGGCAGTTGTCGCTACTAAGACTTATGTCGCACAACTTACAGCACTATATGGATTAAGCGTAGCGCTTGCTCATAAAATGGGTAAAGATGTTAGTTCACTAATAGAGGAAATAAAGAATATAGGAGAGAAAGTTCGTAAAGCGCTAGCTACTGAGGAAGAGGTTAAGAGAATATCTAAGTATGTGAAGCCGTTTGTAGATGCATACGTACTCGGAACAGATGTAACATTCCCAACGGCATTAGAGGCCGCACTTAAGCTTAAGGAAGGATGTTTAATACATAGTGAGGCATTCCCAGCTCCAGAATTTAGACATGGGCCAGTAAGCCTAGTAGATAGTTCGTCACTAATTCTAGCACTATATCCACCAATAGTTAGAAAAGATGCGCATGATGCGTTCCATAAGGTAATAACGGAGGTGTACGAGGCGGGCGCCACTGTAGTATCGGTAGCTGAGGAGGGAGATGATTCCCCAAAGGAGTGCTCTGACTTCATATTAAGCGTACCTAAAGTAACGCCTATCTTTGCGTCCATAGTATATGTAGTACCATGTCAGTTACTCACATATTACGTAGCAATAGCTAAGGGCTTAAATCCTGATAAGCCTAGGAGGTTAACTAAGGTAATAAGAGTTTAAGGTGGGAGTATGATTTTACTCATATTTGAGGACCAAGCATATGAAAACTTCCTTCCACTAACGTACACTAGACCAGTATATGATTTAAAGTGCGGAATGTACACATTTAGGGAGCGAATCGAGAAGAGATTGAAGGAAGCGGGGGTTAATGTAGACAAAGTATTCTTAGCATCAAGAGATTATTTAACTAAGGTGCTCAAGAGGAGGAATGAGGAGGCGCTTGTTAACGAATATGATAAAGTTGATGATGAAGTTCTAATGGTTAATGGAAGGCTGTTCTTAGATGAGGAGAAGGCGAGAGAACTACTAAAGAAGCTCACTAGTGAAGGTATGATAATACAGAAGGGAGAGATCTTAGCTCTAAGAGTAAAGGAGAGCACATATAATGAGATAAAGGAATACCTAAGAAAAATGAAGGTAAGCAACATAATTAACTCCTTAAAGGGAAGGATTAAGGTATTCGAGGTAAATGGTTATAAAGTATTCGATTATCCATGGGAAGTAGTAATTGAGAATACAGAGATACTAAAGGAGGATATAATAGAGCGGATGAAGATCGGAAGTAGCGAAGAGCTCCCTGAAAAGGTCTCAGTAGTAGGAGATAAAGATAAGGTATTCGTTTCTGAGAATGTAGAGATAGAGCCTTATGTTGTGTTTAATGTAAAAAGTGGCCCTGTGTTCATAGACAAGAATGTTTACATTCAAGCTGGTGCCAGGATCGAAGGACCTACGTATATAGGTGAAGATACCATAATAATAGGAGGAGCACAAATAAGGGAAGGTAGCAATATAGGGCCTGTCTGTAGAGTTGGAGGAGAGCTTGAGGAGAGCATAATACATGGATATTCAAATAAGTATCACTATGGTTTTATAGGTCACGCTTACATAGGCGAGTGGGTTAACCTAGGTGCTGGAACAACAAATAGTGATCTAAAGAATACATATGGCACAGTGAAAGTTACAGTCAAGGGTAAACTAGTAGATACAGGGTTATTAAAAGTCGGTTGTACTATAGGGGATATGGCAAAGACATCAATAGGTGTATTAATATATACAGGGAAGAAGATAGGCATTTCAGCCCACGTACACGGAATAATAACGGAGGACGTACCATCGTTTACTCTATGGGCTAAAAGCCTTGGCGCAAAGCCTACGGAATTGTACCTAGAGAGTGCTATAGAGATCCAGAGACGAATGATGTCACGTAGAAAGAAGACATTAAGTCCTGAAGAGGAAGAGCTCATCAGGAAGTTATTCGAAATAACAGCAAGCGAAAGAGAAGAAAAAGGAGTAGTGAGAGGGAGGTTCAAGCTTTAACTTAATTTTACTCAATCTTTTCTCATATGCATAAGGGCTTTTTATAACCCTATTGCAGTCAATACGCCTTTTAGCAAGAATAGTAATCAGAGCACATCTAGGGACAAATGTTTAAATTCTTAATAAGGAAGAGAGGAAAATGAGCAACTATGACCACATCATCAACTATTGTATTAGAAAATGATTATTTAGAATTGAAGATAAATCGTGACGGAACATACGCTATAAAGGATAAACGCGCAGATATAGTTTGGAGGAGCGCACGAGGATATGCCCTATTTAAGAAGATATGGAAGCTCTCTAATACTAAGGCCTTTTTGCAAACAGGTTTGTTACAACTAAATGGAGAGAGAATGCCAGCTCAGATATTCATAGAGCTTGAGAATGATGAAGTGATAGTAGAAGCTAAAGTTGATAATCTAGAAATGCCTATTAGTACCTTCACGATATTGCCTCCATTACCTCCTATTGATTCTAAAAGCTACTTACTTATTCCCTTCTATAGTAATGGTATAGCAATCCCAGTTAGCGAGAGACAATTCGCTGGATGGCATTGGACTACTTATGGTGCACTTGATATGCCTTGGGTTGGAGTAACTAATGGTGATTTCGGCTATATGCTTCTGTGGGATGGGCGGAGCGCTGACGATGGGTTATGTATTACTAATCTCGTACATGTTAATA
>JAGGUS010000055.1 GCA_021158375.1 Thermoprotei archaeon | reverse complement strand
CCTCAACCATTAATCCTCTAACGACGATGTCAGGCTCCTTAAGCCTCACCTTGGCTCCTTTTACTGACCTTAGGATCTCTCCTCCAATCATAGCCTCAAGCTCTCTTACATCCTCTGCAATTCCTGCTCCCTTTATCCTCTTAATCCTTACAGCGAAAGTCTTTCCATTTAGTACTGTCCAGTTCAGTTCTCTTATTTTATCTAATATTTCATCTTTCATGAGGTTAACCTCTGCGAGAAATACTCCGCACTCTCTTGCCATGGCTGATCTTTTGCATATTATCTCGACTACTCTCTCTATGGCCTCACTCTTAATTATAAGAACTTGATCATATTCCTTACTTACGCTATAAGATATACTCTCAGCATCCAGTATGGCTAACACCTCTGCTTTAGGTATTGTTGGATGTTCCCCTGAGAGCAGTACATATAGTTGCCTCATCTCATCATCTATGAATTATTAGAGGGAAAGAGTTTTAATAATGCGTTCGCTAGCCTTTCTTGGTGTAATCTTTGTGCGCACATGAGGCTATGTTTTATGAAAAAATCGGAAATAAGACCGTAAAGTGTAATCTGTGTAGTAGACGATGTATAATACCACCTGGACAACGTGGTGTTTGTGGTGTGCGTGAAAATCAAGATGGTACTTTAGTTACACTTGTATATGGTAAACTAACTTCGTTTAACGTAGATCCGATAACTAAAAAGCCGTTATTCCATGTATGGCCTGGAGCTGGAGTAGCCTCTATATCTACTGTGGGCTGTAATTTCCGCTGTCAATTCTGTGATAACTGGGTGATAAGTCAATCTACAGAAATATATGGAAAGAGCTTTACACCCGAGAAAGTAATAAGTTACGCTAAGAGGGCGAGAGCTCAAGGGATATCTTATACCTACAATGAGCCGACTATTTTCTACGAATTCATGTATGATACCGCTAAGCTTGCTGTAAAAGAAGGTCTATTCAACACTATCGTCACGAACGGCTACATGACTCCTGAGGCGCTAGATGAATTAGCCCCGTACCTACTTGCTGCAACCGTTGATATAAAAGGTAATGGCAATCCTGATTTCTATAGGAAGTATATGGGAGTTCCCGATCCAAGTCCTATTTATGATTTCTTACTCGAGTTAAAGCGTAAGGGTGTATTTATCGAAATAACAGACCTTGTAGTCCCTAAATACGGCGATAGCTTAGATGATTTGAAGAAGTTAGTAAGATGGATAGTCGAAAATCTAGGAGATGAAATACCCTTTCATGTGCTTCGTTTCTTCCCTGACTATAAAATGATAGACCACTACCCAACCCCTACCGATACCTTGATTCAGCATTATAAGGTAGCTAAGGATGAAGGTTTAAAATACGTTTATATAGGAAACCTCCCAGGTCACCCTGGTGAAAATACCTATTGTCCATCCTGTGGGAAGCTCCTAATAAGGCGGTATGGCTTTGACATATTGGAATATAATGTAACGAAAGATCATAGATGTCCATATTGCGGACATAAGATAAACATTATAGGCGACTATGTATCCGGAGGGTGGTACTGGGTATCATTTATATGAGCATAAGTTTAATTAATGTCTCTGAAGTTTTCATATTGAGGAACTATGCCTGTCTACTGTCCTGAATGTGGAGGAGAGATGCATTATGATCCCTCGCGTAAACAATACGTATGTACTAGTTGTGGTCTAACTCTTACACGAAGCGAGTATATGCTCCTTAAGCAAAGTCAGTCTAAAGCCGTTAAAAATGAGAATGAAGAAGATAAATGGCGTCGTGAATACCTTAAATGGTGGCTTTCATCAAAGAGCAATAAGTGATAAGCTATGTTTTACATATTTTTATTAGGCCCTGCTGGATCAGGTAAGTCCACGTTAGCAGCAGCACTATACGACTGGTTATTATCGAATGATATAGACACTATAATAGTGAATCTAGATCCTGGTGTGGACTGGCTCCCTTACAAGCCTGATGTGGATGCAAGGGACTACGTAACAGTAGAGGATGTAATGGAGAAATATAACCTAGGACCTAATGGAGCTATTATCGCAGCAACAGATTTACTGGCTGTAGATGCTGAGAACATTAAAGATGAGATCGAAAGCTTAAAGGCGGATTATGCTATTGTTGATACTCCCGGACAATTGGAGCTTTTCGCCTTTCGATCTGCAGGAGAACATTTAAGCAAGACGCTAGTAAGCGGAGGTGGAGCCCTATCGCTATTTCTTGTGGACATAGTATTTGCAAGTAAGCCCAGTAGCCTTGTATCAATGTTGCTTCTGTCATACTCTGTACGTTTCCGCCTATTATTACCACAAGTCCTAGTTCTATCTAAATGTGATATGGTTGATGAACGTACTGTAGACTACATAGTACACCTTATAGAGAATCCTGCAGAACTACTAAATGCAATATCTAATGAGCTTAAAGGTATGTATCGCCAATTAAGCGAAAGCATATGCCGATTATTAGATGATATAGGATACGACATAGAAGTAGTGCCAACATCAGCTGTAAAAGGCAAAGGCTTAGACATCCTTTACTCCATAGCGCAGAGGATAAGTGCAGGAGGGGAGGACTATGTCACGTACTACTGATGTAATAATACCATTGCTAAACTCAATTAAAGGTAGACATCTCGATATACACGACGTACTTGCTATTATGATATACATAAGGGAAAAAGGTCCTATTGGTCGCTATTCCATATGTAAGGCACTTGGAATCGGTGAAGGTATTATTCGCGGTATAATATCGCGTATGCGTTCTATGAGCCTTCTTAATGTATTAAGAGCAGGTGTAGTATTGAGTGATAAAGGTAGTGAAGTACTCAATAACTTCCTGAACGATTTGGGCGTAATTAAGATAGAATCCCTCAAGCTTACTAGTTTTACTGGTGGTTTGGTGAATTTGTCTGCCCAACTAAGACCTCCTGTTTTTAGATCTATGAGCTGTATTGAGGAAAGAGATCTTGCAGTTCGATTTGGTGCAAGAGGTGCTGTCATAATTCATTATATCCGTGGGAGGTTATGCATTCCCTCAGTATATGATGATCTTTCCAAAGAGTATCCTAAAATATCACGATATCTCTTTACGAAATTCGATTTATCTGAAGGCGATCACATAGTTATAGTTTTTAATAGTTCAAAATGGTATCTTCTTCGTCCTCTAATGCTACTTACATTAAAGCTTAAAGGGTAT
>JAGGUS010000250.1 GCA_021158375.1 Thermoprotei archaeon | reverse complement strand
TAGGATCCTTAACTACACGCTCTATTATGTAGACCATGACTGCAGTGTCTAAGATTCCTACTGCAAAACCATTTATTACTCCATTTACATACATGACCTTTATACTCCTAGCAATGTCCTTTGGCATTCCTCTTAATTTAGTTAAAACTACTTTAAACCCCTCAAATATAGCAGTACTTCTAGATCTCCGTGTTACAATCTCTGGTAATAACAGTAACATAATTAGTGATATGAGACACGCTAGCGCTAGAAATGCTATAGGCGCTTTTAAGGCCATTATCACATTATTACTTCCAAAGAACTTTATATACAACTTATAAATCGCGACTCCTATACTCGGTCCAAATACTTCCGCAAGTGTCATGGACGCTGTGTAAGCCGATATAGCTTTTCCTCTTGACCATTTAGGGGTGATATCCGCTAAGTATGCTTCTGCTGTTGGCCATACCATGCCTGATCCAATACCCTGCAGAGCCCTAAACACAATAAATAATTTCAGATTATTTGAAAATATAAATCCCATAGTCGTTAACATATAAACCGACATCCCTAACAGTAATGTTATCTTCTTACCTAATATGTCGCTTATGAAGCCTGCAATTCCTGCAGTTGGAGCTCTAGTTATCATAAATGCTGCCATTAAAAAGCCAAATTCAGTAGCCCCCTTATGGGCTTCTATAACTCCTTTAGTTAGTTCTGGCAATTCTTTTAGTATCCCTTTAAGGGCTAGTATCAAATAAGGAAATACTGGCGATAATGCTGAAAAACCTAGATTTATTACAAACGATACTGTTATCAATAGGCCCACTGCAAACATATACCGCTTTGTGTTATGCTTCACTACACATCACCTGTTATGATATGTCTATAGATATATTCTCTTATTTATCCTATTCGCTATGTAAACAATGTCCCTTAAATATGTCTACGTACTCCATAAGGTCTCTCTCATCTATATCCTCTATAGGCTTAATATATACTTCCCTAATTGCTTCTTCTATTATTTCCTTTTCCATATCCTTTGGTTTTATTCCTTCATAAGCCATTTTAGCGGTTATTGCTGTCCCGAGGCTTGTTAGATCCTCATATTCCGTCTTAAGAACTTTTATATCATGATATCTTAATAATGTAGCTAATATTTTCATGTACATCCTATTCTTCGCAAATCCTCCCACTACTATAACCTTAACCCCCCTCTTAATCCCTCCTAGTACCGCCTCTAATGCAAAGTATGTTTGGATAGCAATTGAGAGACACAATAAGTGATAGGCCGTTTTTAGGTTCCTAGAAAATACATCCTTACCTATTATCCTTCCCTTCGATTTAGGGAATTGTCCTGAGCCAGGAGTTAGTGTAGGGACTATAAATGATTTTTCCCCCCTTAAAATATCCTTTAATATAGCTATATCAACGTCCATATCTAAGAATCCCTGAGGCGGGCTGAACATGCTCTTAATCATACTTACATAGTAGTCAAATTCGTATCCTCCTTTGAATCGTGAAGCCCTAGTAGGTCTGCCAAATGCATCTATGTAATACAATACGTCTTTGTAGAGATCGTCCCTCTTAGGTTGAAATCTTGCATGAGGATACATGAACACACACCATGTACCTGTTGATGCTAATACGAAATCTTCCTTATCTCGTGTGAGTAAGAAAGGTAATAGTGAGGCATTAGAATCATGTATTCCTGTTGTGACCACTGCATTCCTTATCCACTTCGCATATCCTATAGCTTCCCATACATCCTCAAATTCGCTTGGTGTTTTACTATCCACTTCTAATCCTTTAGCGACGTCGCTCCAGTCTTTATCTAATATATCATAGAGATATGTATGACAACCTACTGAAGTTATTTCAATAGTTTTAACCCCCGTTATCACGTATGATAGGTATTGTGGAAGGAACAATATTGTCTTAGTCTTATTATATGCTTCCGGCATAGTAGTCCTTATCCAAAACAATTGTACTCCAAAATTTAGTAGCTGTCCGTAAGGCGGAGTACCTGTCCTCATATAGAGATCTTCTGGAGATCCAAAGGTTCTGTAGAACCTATCTCTTATGCCATTACTTATTTCTTGGTTATACGATACCACAGGAATGACTAGCTCTCCCTTATCATCTAATAAAGCACCTGTAGCACCAAACGTAGTTATTGCTAGAGAGCGTACTTTTATGCCCTTATATTCTTCCTTAAGCGTATCGTGCATCCATTTAATTATCCTCTCTACATCATCGCATAGTATGCCATTTCGAACTATTTCCCCTATTTTAGCTGTCTTTTTATAACATGGCTTTAGATTCTCATTAAACACTATAAACTTCTTATTCGTCTTCCCAATATCGTAAACCGCGATTAAGTATTTGCTCATGAGCTTCCACCACTAGTTAGGTGAGCCTTAATGTTAATAACTTAAAATGCATAATAAAAGTTGGTGATATCCTTGGCTCGTCTCTTTGTACTTACCTACGCAGCGGGGTTCAGACACAGCTATATACCTACTGCAGTAGAAGTATTAACTAGACTTGGAGAGCGGTCTGGACTATTTGAAGTTTATGCTACGGATGAATGTTCAGAATTAACATATGAAATGCTATCTAAGTGTGGAGCCGTTCTCTTTATGACCAGTGGAAATTTGCCGCTTACCGAAGAGCAGAGAATGGCGTTAATAGACTTTGTAAAACGTGGTGGCGGTTTCATAGGAGTGCATAATGCAGCTGATACGTTATACGATTTCCCCGAGTACGGACGGATGTTAGGTGGCTATTTCCTTTCTCATCCATGGACTCAAGAAGTCACTGTTGTGGTTGAGGATCACAATCATCCATCTACAAGTCATTTACCTGAAAGATTCAAAGTTTATGAAGAAATATATACTTTTAAAAACTGGAGTAAAGAGAAGACACATGTACTAATAAGCCTTGATGTAAACTCTGTTGACTTAAGTAAGGGAACTAGATCTGATAACTACTACGCTCTCACTTGGTGTCATACTTATGGTAGGGGGCGGGTCTTTTATACTGCTTTCGGTCACTTTACAAAATTGTGGCGTACCGAATGGTTTCAGAAGCACATTTTAGGAGGGATTCTTTGGTCTATGAAAAAAGCGTGAAAAATATTTTAAGTAGCTCTACAGTAGTGACTATCTCGGTGATCCTTTTTGACTAAACAATTCATAATAGTGCTAGGTTCCGCTGGTTGCGGTAAGACCACTTTAGTAGCGAACTTTGGAAAGTGGATTGAAGAAACTCAGGATCTAAACGTTAGCTACGTTAATTTCGATCCTGGTGTAGAGGAACTTCCGTATGAGCCTGATTTTGATATAAGGAATTATATAAAGGTAAGCGATGTAATGAGAAAATACCATTTAGGCCCCAATGGAGCTCTTATAAAGAGCTCTGACTTAATGCTTAACTATATGGATGAAATCCATAAGAAGTTAGATAAGATTTCTGCAGACTTTATCTTAATTGATACTCCCGGTCAAATGGAGCTCTTTGTCTTTAGAGAAAGTGGTCCTAAAACAATCTCTCTCCTTAAGAACATAGGCTTTCCAGTCGCGGTGATAAAGCCTAAAGATGCTTATCAAGAGTTAGTTGAAGATTTGTTAGCGATAGTTACCTCCTTCGCTGGTAAGTTATATGGTATGAGGAGTCATAAGAAAAAGAGGCTTGTTCAAGGCTTCAAGAAGCTCTTAGAAGAGGTTGAGAAGAATGGCTAGAGTAACAAGGACTGTTATAGTGAGGAGCGTAAAGTTACCAAGAAAGGTGTTTAGGCTTTTCGTCGAGCTTGAGGGTATGTACCGTAACAT
>JAGGUS010000290.1 GCA_021158375.1 Thermoprotei archaeon | reverse complement strand
TATGTAGGTGCTACTCCCTGGGAAGGTGAGGTCTTAGAACCACCTACTGTTGAGGAATTACCTGATGGGATCTTAGTAAGAACTCATGCCAGATACTCACCAGATACTGGAACATGCCTTGAGTTTAGAGGAGTTTATAGAATATATAACACAGGAATGATAATCGCAAATACTACGATCACCGCTTATGAGGATACTAAAGTACAAGAAGTAACCTTCATAGTGTACCTACCTATCGATGTGTATAAAGGAAAGAACATTTACATGGTTTATAGTGGCACTACAGGCATAACTTTTCCACCAGATTTCCTTGGGTGGTCTATAGCGTCGGGTACATACTCAGCAGCATATCTCTCGCTTCCAGAGGGGGATCTAGTTTTCGTTGCTTTAGAGCCATCTGCATTAGGCTATGAGTTGACTGATGGCAGAGATTGGGGAGGCGACGTATATGAAATAATAACTACTCTTAGAAGTGCAGGTGACGTACCTAAAGGAACTACGATGAAAGTTTCATTAATGATATATCCGCATACTAAGGGTCATGAGTTCACAAAGCTCATAGTTGATACCTTCGGTAGTTTAGGTGCCGCCAAGAGTATGGTTGAAACTTTGAAGAAGAGCATGCCAAGGACGCCTGGCGCTAGGAAGCTGCTAGCTCAATGTGAAGAGGAAGTCAAAATGGCTTATAAGGCATACAGCCAAGGTGATATAGAGGGAACTCATGCTCATGCAGTTAAAGCGTTAAAGATTGCGCAACAGATAAAGGTCGTAGAGAGGCAACAGAGAATATTGTTCTTCATGGTGATACCAGGAGTAATAGGGCTAGTGATAATGCTTTTACTAGCATGGAGCGCAGCACAGAAAGTAAGAAAAATGTCCTCTTAAAAATCTTCTGAACTTTCTACCTATTGCTTACTAAAAGTATGTTGTCTCTTTTTATAATCTAGTATTATTATCGTTAACGCCAGTATTGAGATTATTATCGCGAATACGCTAGATGCATTATTTGCCAACATACGAACGATATTCCTTACATTTATGCTGGGATGGCTTTGTTTTTGCATGTCTTGGGGCATAGTTTGTTCATGGTTCGTTTTACTTGGTTTTCCTGTCTTCTCAAGTAATAGCACTAGGCCTTCTTGTGGTCCAAGAGTTATATTAAGTTTGCCGTTGTTGACTTTATATATTTCACCGTTTATTCTCTTGAGCTCTAACCAATTATTTGGAACGTCAATTACTACGCTATATTTCTTCTTAGAGGGATTGACCGCTACCATTCCTTTGTCGTATAGACGATAGTAGATAAAACCGTCCACTTTATGCTCGCCTAAGGGATTTCCAAGGTCTAAGTTTAGTACGCTAGCGTTTAATATACTATCTATTATAGGTTTTGACACCCAGTAATAGAAGTCGAAGAGTCTGACTGTGGCGTAGCTGAATTCGTATATGTCCTCGCTCTCGCCATAGCTTAATGCGACTATTATCTTCCCTTCTTTAGCATACTCTTGGGCGATAAGGGAGGCCTTCATTATATCCATCCATCGTCTACAACAGTACTTGGGTTTAGTTATGGATTCTATATCGCTTGTGACAACATATGTAGTTGGATGGGCTTCAAGCATTACCCCGTCCATATATTTCATTAGTATAGGCGATGGAGGGCTCCAACCTGCATTATACATCAGCGACGCACCAGTTTCATTCTTTAATCGTATTATGAAGTGTATTAGCGCATCGATCCACTTGCCGTATTTGGTCTCATTATAGACAGGCGTATCATATTGGGGACCTCCTAATTCATTTATGTTAAGATGAATATCATCTAGGAATATCCCTGTAAAGCCTCTCTTCAAGTACTCCTTAGCTTTATTAATAAGGTAGTCTTGATAACTTTTTACTGCAATATTACACATGAATGCTTGACCATACCAGAACTTGGCAACCTTTCCCTCTCTTGTATATAATAGCCACTCTGGATGATTCTTCTTAACCCAATCTAACTTATCAATCCAGAGACCGAGTACGTCTATGTATACATACACTTGGATTCCCCTTTTCTTCCATTCTTTAGGTATTATGAAGTATGGTTCTGCAATAACAATAGTATAATTCCTCTCAAGAACGATCTTGGTGACATAATCATTAGATTCACCGTAATAAACGACAGCATAACGCCTACCAACAGGGATTTCATTACTTTTCGATGAGTTAGAGGAAATCGTTAATGAACTCGATAACATAATAAGCACTTCAAGCAATATACAAAGGAATGTGTAACGTGTCATCGTTTATATAATACATTAATTTCAATATTTATATTTGAGTATAAAATCAAGAAATTTAAATTAATAAATCGGGACTACCATAGATAACTTCATGAGAGAAGCAAATATAGATTGTATGAGGCGGACAATATAAGATAAATAGTATTAATGGTGATCTTAATGGTGAAACATCTTAAGGGCTTAACGATTATATTGCTCATTGGGATGATATCCCTATCGGCTATATATTTCCTAAAAACTCATAAGGGAGGTACTCCTAATAACATGGAGATGGAGAGTGAACCAAAAGAGGGAGAAGGAGTTAATGTAACTAAATCGGTTATAAAAATAGTAATTAAAGATGACAATCCATATCATGTTTTTCAGCCTGGAAAAAGATTTAAGGTTGAGGTAACGCTTAAGCTTATATCTGGAGAGCCTCCAAATGAGCTATATTGCCAATGGAGAGACTTCATAGGTAAGCCTCTTTCAGACAAAATTCCATTAGAGCTTAATAATACTAATGTCGTGTGGTCTCCTGAGAACGTCACAGTAGGTTACTATGGTCTTGTATTCCTGCCAGATTATATTAAATTCCTACCTAATAGGGAGATAGGATTTGCAGTCTTGCCTAAGAGAAAGTTATCTTCTCCAGATCCACAAGCGCCATTTGGAATAGTCCATATGGAGGTTGAAGATCCCTATTTAGATGCTACATGGATTAAGACATTAACTGATTATCAGTTTTCATCCTCTTCACATTGGCGTAAGTTAATGGAATATCGTCGTAGATACGGTAGGATAGAAATACCATTGGTAATCGGAGGATCTTGGAAATGTGATAATACTAAACCCGTTTCTAAGAGCCAGTTACAAAAGCTATATGACTACTTAATAAAATTGTTTAATGCTGATCCCAATGTTCCTGTATGGGAGTTAGGTCTTGAGGAAAATTTAAAGTTAAGGGAGCACAGAGATACCTGGAAATACTTCTGGTACAACTTGAAAGAGAAGCTAAAAATTGCTCAGGAGGCCAAAAATGAAGTAAATCCTAACATAAAGATTGCATACCAAATTGCTGAGTTTGATTATAAAGCGCTTGAGGAATTCTTCAAGAGCGGTGCCGCGGATTACGTAGACATATTGTCGTTGCACCCATATAAATGGCCGTATTTCGAGACGCCTGAGGTATGGCATGATCTATTCATAAAAGAGGTTAGGAAGATAATGAAGGCCTACGGTAAGGAATTACCCATTTGGTATACAGAAGTCGGTGCTCCACAGAATGATGCAGGCGTGCCTAGAATGTATTCAGGAAACACTCCAGTTAAGGCATTAACTAGAAGGGAGGAGGTGGATTACTTAATAAAGATACATGTATTAGCCTTGCGTGCTGGAGTAGAGAAGATAATCTGGTATAATTATAGAGATAGAGGGGATAATCCTACAGATGTTGAGGATCATTTTGGTTTAAGGGATTATTGGGGATTTCCAAAGCCAGCATATGTGGCTTATGCCAATATGGTAAACCTCTTAAAAGATAAGAGGTATAATGGTACAATAGATATCAAGGGCGTCTATGCCATTCGTTTCTCTGGAAGAAATGAGGATTGTATTGTAGCATGGGCCTTTCCTGAGAACGTCACCATATCCT
>JAGGUS010000100.1 GCA_021158375.1 Thermoprotei archaeon | reverse complement strand
TCTTCCTTTAATTTCTCACGGATGTCTATAAATCGCCCCTTCTTATAGATTCTTATTTTAGTCTCAAGACGTACAGGAATGCCCGCCATATGGAATGTATTGTAAAGAACCTCTGCACTTATAGGTTCGGTTATTTCCCCTCTTTTTATAAGCGAAGCGATTATCCTCACTAATTGTCTTGTAGCCTTTGGGAATTGGGATTTAGCTGCTTCCAAAACCTCTATGGCTCTATCCGTTAGGTATTTTCGCACTATTGCTTCTGGATCCTCCTCAGATTCCTGTTTTTCCAAGGCTTTCTTGATCATAAGCCTTTGTAGCTCTCTCAGCTTTCTCATTCTAATTTTTAATAATTCTAAATCTTCTTCCTCATCTTGTAGCGGCTTCATCATATTCTTTTTATCAGCGCTTTGTCCCATAATCATCTAGAATTAGTAAAATACTCGGAAGACTTAATACTTTTCGTTCATTAACCTCGTTATTAAAGTTAAGCACATTCTATTGCGCAACAACATATTACTGGCGAGGAAGTAATGCTCAGAGTGAGATGAGTCAGTCACTCTATCCTCATTTCCCATCTTCATCATCGCTATTAGCAAAGCCTTATAGTGTTCTCCAGCTATTATTCTATTAATGTTATGAATATGATAAATTTACCTAAGAGACCAGGAATATACGCTCTAGTGCTATATATCGAAAGGAGTATAGTCTTAAAAGTAGGTAAGCTAGGCGATTGTATATTCCAAAAGGGTATCTATGTATATGTTGGTTCTGCTCGTGGGAAAGCGAGTACGTCCCTTAAATGGCGAATTCTACGTCATCTACGAAAGAAGAAACGATTAAAATGGCATATAGACTTCTTATTAAGCTCTAGTTACGTACATGTAAGGGCTATAATCTTTGCAGTTACCTCTAATGATCTTGAATGTATGCTCGCCAGGCGTTTACTTAACAGCGGTATCTTTAAGACACCCATTCTTAAATTCGGAGCGACGGATTGCAAGTGTCCAGCTCACTTATTATATTATGGTGGAGAGCATGAAAGACGTGTATTAGACGTAGTGATTTCCGCGTTTCGATCATTATTGTTGAAGCCTACTATTATACTACTTAGTGGCTCATGAGTAGCATGGCGATCCTAAATGCTAAATTCACACCCTTAATAGACAGTATATACCCTATGAGAAGAAATAACAGAAATGGAAGTAAAGGCATAGCCCATACATATTCGTCATCTTCAAAAGATGGAGATTTTTCATTTTCGATTCTAGTTAGCCTTATTGTTCTCTGTCCTCCATCTGTGTATTCTATTATAGCATACTTAATGTTTATCACATTCTTTATGCTTCCATATCTAACTTTAATTGCAATAAAGGGACATAGCACTTTAATGTAGGGCTTTACACGATATCCCTCGAATAAGCTTATACCACGTACTAGTTTTACATAGAGATTCCAGAAGACTATTATGGGTATAACTAATAATGTTGAAATCGCTCCATTCATAAATGTAAGAAGGGAAATAGGTAGCAATCCAGAGACCCCTGGCAGATTGCACAAACTTAAGGCTATTATTCCCTTAGCATCCCCGCCCATTATAAGGCCAGCCAGATATAATGCTATAGCCATCGCGCTTACGAGCACAGCAGAAATTACGTATTGTATTATTTCTCTTAATCCATTCCTGATGAGATAGAATATTATGGCTGGCATACATAAGATAACCATAGCCTTCCAGATATCATTACTTACTTCTCTCCTTTTTATATCCTCAAGTGATGCTATCGCTAAGAATATTATGTTAATGAATATGGTATACATCCCTAGGATTGAGTTTATATTCATACTCAGTAGATTTAGTATTATAGAACTGCATATATCCCTATCGTTAGGTGATAGTCGCTATGAGGACAAGATTTGGTCCTGCTGGTCGCCCTATCAATTATAAAGGGCCCACAGAGAATATACCGGAATATCTCCGGACGGAGGAGGGACTTGATGCTTTTGAATATCAAGCAGTAAGAGGGGTCAAGATTAGTAAGGATAAAGCTCAAATCTTAGGGGAAAGCGCTAAAAAATTCGATGTCCTCCTCTCATTACATGCTCCTTACGCTATAAACTTAGCTTCCTCATCAGAAAGTACTAGAAAGGCTAGTGTTGAACGCCTTATAAGAAGTCTAGAAGCGGCAAAATGGATGGGAGCACGAATAGTAGTTTTTCATCCAGGATATTACGGTAAGTTCTCAAAAGAAGAAGCGTTAAAATTATGCATTAAAATGCTGAAAGATGCTAGAGAAAGAGCAGATTCCTTAGGCTTTAAAGAAGTATTCCTAGGCCCAGAGACTATGGGTAAACTCTCTCAAGTTGGAAGCCTAGATGAAATCATAACGATGTGTGAAAGCGTGCCTAAAACCCTACCTGTAATTGATTGGGCTCATATACATGCAAGGACGAAAGGCGGATTAAAGAGTAAGGATGATTATCTAAAGGTCTTAAGTACTATAGAAGATCGTCTCGGTAGCGATGTTGTTAAGACACTTCATTGTCACTTCACAAAAGTTGAATTCTCTGATAAAGGTGAAAGACGCCATAGACGATTAGATGAGGAGGGATTCGGTCCTCACTTTGAACAACTAGCGACTGTAATTGTAGAAAACGGGTATTCCTTTACTATAATAAGCGAGAGTCCTGTCTTAGATAAAGATGCAATAGTAATGAAGCGTATATTAGAACAGATATTACGTACGAAACAGCAGACTTAAAACCACAAGTAGGTTAAAGTTATTCTTAATCATTTTCTCCCTAGAGCTGAGAATGTGCTTAATATCGAAGACTTCGTTGATATATTCATCAATGAAGTAAATGAAGTAAAAGATATGCTTATGAACTATTTCAGTTTAGATACTCCTCAAGATATAATTGAAGAACGTGTTAGATATGAATTTTTAAGTCATTGGATCTCACTAGAAAGGCTTCTTAGTATTGACGATCATAAGCTAGATGAGTATTCAATAATAGCTGTTGATAGTAGCTATCAGGGCTCTTGGTATGCTCATGGCAAGGCTCTTCACATAATAAGAGCTGTAGCTATAGACGATAGGGGTCGAACATTTCGCCATCTTATGCTAGAATATAACGCTAGTCAACGACCTAGAACAATTTCAAACGTAGTTAAATTACTAGCTGAGGCTTCAGAATATAACGTATGCCTAAAGGCTGTAAGAGATACCGATAAACCCCCTATCGTTTTATTAGATGGCTCATTGTATTCTCGATTAGTGCATCCTCCAGTAGAATATCTAGCTGATAGACATAGGCACGTGTACATAGAGACAATGCGCTCATTTATCGAGCTAATAGATGAAGTAGGCAAAAAAGGAGGGATATTAGTTGGTGTGGTTAAGGATTCCACTTCAGAGCATTTGAGGTTAGCGATATTAAAGAATATTATACTATCATTTTTACCTGAGCTAGAGGACGTAGCACTTGAAGGATCCATATCTAAGCTATTTAAAATGACGAGTAAAGAGGTACGTAAAATAGATGATGATCATGTTAAAAAAGCCTTGCGTAAATTATTAAATAAGCTAAGGTTTAGGGAAAGCGATTATAGCATAATCATGCGCTATGCAGAGAGAGCGGGATTTACAAGACCGCTTCTTGTCGGCTGTCTACGCAGTAGGTGTTTTAAAAAATTCACATTTATAGAGAAGGTGGGCATATTATCTTTTGTATTAAAAACATGGAAGAGGCATATGAAGACTTTAGATAAAGATAGTAGAGAGGAATTCAAAAGAGAAGCGTGTAGTGTAATGCTTAAATTAAAATCCATTCCTGCAATCTTTACATCTTATGTACTACCAAGGGCAAATGAGCTCCCATTAAGGATAGATGTACTGATGCCTCAACTAGAACTTAAACGTTTCTTCTTCTTTAATAATGTAAACTTTATAAACGAAGAACCTCCTTCTGAAATATTTCTTATAGTGAAGAAAATAGTAAATGATTATGCTGATTTAACTATGTATAATCCCCTATTGTTTGCAGTCCATAGAATGGCGAAGATAACTCGTCGCGAGTTCAAATTGTATGAGATAGCTCTTAGGAATATGGGAGTAAACTTAATACCAAAAAGGAGGGTTTGGGTTGCTTAAGCCTATAGGATATGTTGTAGGGGAATCAGAACCAACTAGATTCGTCTTTGCTGTACTACCTGATAACGTACCACCTGTACTAGAGTATGTATGCGTCTATGTGGCTGAAAG
>JAGGUS010000156.1 GCA_021158375.1 Thermoprotei archaeon | reverse complement strand
TTGCCTTTATCTGGTTCCATAAATCGCTTTTAGCCTCTCCTCCCGTCATCACAATCCTTCTTATATCTACTCCTAGTTCCTCTATAAGCTGGATTGTTTCGACATACTGAAACGCAACACCCTCCATTATAGCACGTATGAACTCTGGCTTTCTATGACTATGTGTAAACCCTATAAAGACACCTCTTGCCATCGGATCAAATTTAGGTGCCCTAGCCCCCCATAGGTATGGATAATAGAAAAGTCCACCTGATCCCAGCTCTACCTTAGATGCCTCCTCATTAAATATATCATAGGGCGATATACCTAGCCTCTTACTCTTGTATACTTCTTCATAACCGAAATTATCCCTAAACCACCTTAAAGATTCACCTGTTGAATTTATTATTATCTCGTATTCCCATGTATTAGGCACTACATGACAGCAACAATCTATTAGCCCACGTGGATCTGGCCTAGGATTAGAAAGAGGGACTTCAAAAACCGTTCCTGTTCCTGTCCCTATGTTAACTTCTCCTTCTTCAATAACACCAGCGCCAAGTGCTTCACAAGGCCTATCTCCACCACCAGATATGACAGGTATTCCTTTAGGTAATCCTGTAATCTCAGACGCTTTACCTGTAACTTCGCCTACTATTTCCCATGATCCCTTTACTGGTGGGAGTATACCCATTGGTATGCCTAATATCTCACAAAGTCTTTGTGACCACTCTAATTTTCGAATATCGAAAAGCATAGTACGAGAGGCCATAGTATAGTCTGTCGCTTTTTCCTCACATAACTTATAGGCTATATAATCCTTAGTAAACAAAATAGTATCTATCTTCTCGAATATCTTAGGTAGGTTCTCCTTAATCCAGAGAAGTTTAGGCGCCGAAAATATATAGTCTACAGGAACTCCAGTAATCTTCAATATTTCTTCTCTTGATATAATCCTCTCTATTTTCTCCTTTTGTGGTATCGCTCTCGAATCTAACCAAATTATGCTATTATATAACTCTTTGCCATCTTTATCAAGAGGTACAAAAGCCTCTCTTTGAGATGTGAGTCCAACTGCAACTATGTCATCCCTATTGACTTTACTAGTTATCTCCCTTAACGTACTACATACTGCTTTCCACCAATCTTTTGGATTTTGCTCTGCCCAATTGCTTTTAGGATGTAATACTGGATACTCCATGAAGGCCTCTGCAAGTAAGTGTCCGTTGTCGTCAAACGCCACTGTCTTGCAACCACCTGTGCCGATATCGATACCTACTAGTATACTCATACTCCCTAAAAATGTCTATAGTCAATATAATATAATATTTAATGACAACATTCGATTAAACTAATAGCCCAATAGTGCAAGAATACCCATCAATATAAACAATATTCCTGCCACCATCTTTAATATCCTGTAGTTGAGCCTATGGCCAGCTAAAGTTGCTAATGACACTGAAATAGAATTTGCTAGTAAGTAGCCTATAGTTCCAAAAGCTAAAGTCGAGCAGATCTTTCCAGTATTCATAGCTACCCCTATGGTGGCTAGCTGGGTCTTATCGCCAAATTCTGCAAGGGTTACTAAGGCGTAATACGATAGAAGAGAGGTACTTCTAATAGGCTCTTCCTTCTCCTCTTTCATGACTGTTACTAAGCCCATTACTATAAAACCTAATCCTACAATTATTCTCACTATTGTGCCATGCTCCTGTAAGATATTCTTCACAATAGTCAATGCGAAAAGGGGTCCTATGTTCGCAGTTACGTATCCTAGCACGGATATCAACAATATAAGCCATGCTCTTTTAAATGTCATAGCTGCAGTTGCGGTCGAGATCATAGTCTTATCTCCTAGCTCTGATGTGAAGACTGCAACCAATGCCTTTATGTACGCACTGAATTCACTAACCATTAGTCTGTCCCTCCTATAGACACTACAGCATACATAACATTAACAATTAGGTAAAAGTTTTTCGAAAACGTGCAAGAATATCCGCTCAGGAAATTCTTATTAAGATAATACACTGTTATAGAACACCTGAGGTGGCTGAATGGAAGGTGTTAAAATAATGCGTGATGGTTCATTCATTATAGCTAAAGTCAATGATAAGCCAGTCTCTAGTCTTAAATATAAAATAAAGGGAGATACCATGCATATACTATCTACGTTTACCTTACCATCGTATCGGGGGCGAGGATTAGCATCTAAGTTAATGCGAAATGCCGTAGAATATGCAATACAGAATAAGATAAAGAAGATTAAGATCTACTGTAGCTTCGCTAAGTATTGGTTTGAAAAACATCCCGAATATGCAAAAGAATTTGAGAGTATAGAATACGAGGAGGACATTGATGAAAGCATCCTGGTATAATCGTTAAAGGCCTATACCCTTTCTATGTTATACTCTACTCTATCGTTGTTAACTTCTGCAATGAGAACATTACTGTCTTCTAAAGGCTTCCAATTATCACTCTTATTGGTTTTCTCAGAAGCGATTACTAGAAACTTGTCATTGTAATAGTACACCATTCTAAAATAGGGGCTATCTTTATAACATATTGACTTCAGGTCACTCTGGCTCAGATAATGCGAAAAAGCATAAAGCCTCTTTCCATCGCTGAATATTGTGTTTAAACTACTGTAAGGTAGCTTGTGTTTCCTTTTAGTAATTCTATTAAATACTTTCCATAATATCTCCTTAGCAAACTTAATAGCCTCAATGAAATCTCCACCTTTTTCCTCTAATCCTTTCATCAGTAAAGCAAAGTAGACCTCGCTATCATTTATTCCCTTAACTAAAGATCGATATTCGCCAAGTACGCTTAGTACCTCGTCTGGATAGTATATCGTCCCATTATGCACGAATAAGTAATTCTCGTAGTAGAAAGGTTGCGTGTTCTCTAGCGATATAAGCCGTTCTTTTGGTAGATTGCGAGGGTTACTTGCTTTCCTCACATGTGCTATTATTATGTTGGAAACTGTTCGCTGTCCTAGGTTTATAAAAAGCTCTTTTTCCTCGTAGACAGGACGTGGACTTTTGAAGATCCGTAGTTTACCTCGCTCATAGTAGCCTATACCCCAACCATCGCTCTGCTTTCCCTTCTCAGCTTGGATTAATAAAGAACATTCGTCCTCAACTAAGTATTTATATAGACTTGTAGGCCTAACTGATATTATCCCGATCATTCTGCACATATTAGCGCCTCCAAATTGCGCTTTTCTCCAAATCTCGTTCGTTAAGGTTATGCTCAATACAGTACATCATTATTCGATGTATAGTAACTATAAATGCTATACATCGAATAATGA
>JAGGUS010000142.1 GCA_021158375.1 Thermoprotei archaeon | reverse complement strand
TTCCATGCCCTCTGGCACCCTTTCTATGTTTATGCCATCTCGGCGCTATTTTTATACCGAATCGTTTTACTGGACCCTGAGTTCCCTTGCCTTTTGTTATACTGATTACATCAACATAGTCACCCTCGCTAAATATATCGCTAACTCTTATCTCTCTACCCAATAAGTTAACTAAATAGTCGAACTGCTCCTGAAGAGAACCTCCATGGACTTTTATCTCGAAAACCTCAGGCGTCTTCTTTCCTAATCCACTGAGCTTAGGTTGTGTTGAAACGATAGCTCTAAGCTCTGATATGACATTAAGAGAACTTTTAATCTTCTTGAACTGTTCCTCGGTATTAAATTTTTCAGGAACTGTAAAGACTCTATCTAAATACTTAGGTGGCTCACTAACCCATACCTCACCTAATGTTCTAAGTCCATAAGGAGTTGCCATATAAGCCCTAAAGCCGACTACCTTTAAAGGCGGGGTCTCTATTACAGTAGCAGCTTTAACTACTTCTCTACCAAAAAGAGGACTCCCTTTTCTATCCTCTACTGTAACGACGTGCATCATACCTACCTTATATCCAGCAAATCCTAGTAGGGTAGGCTTATCTAGATCTGGTGATGGCCAGTTCCTAATCCTAGCTACTATACTCCTAGCCCTTATTCTTGGCCAATATGCTACACTTCCACGTCTTGGTCTATGAGGGCACATTAGCTAATCCCTCATCTTGCCTTTTTAAGAAGAACTAAGGAGCTTAAAATATTTTCTCCTTGCAAGTAGAATTAGGAGGAAATGAAAATGTTTATTATTCCTAAGCTTATCAATAGCGCCTCTTCAGTCCTTACAGTCTTCGCTCCTTGTTTTGGTATAAAGTTTATCGTAAAATCAACGTGATCCTTTAAGTTGAAGCCTTCATCTCTAGCTATATCGTATAATCCTTCTTTTGGACCACCAAAAAGTACGAGAATTCTTTTTGCATTAACTAGACCATCCCTTATCTGATTCATTATATCAGTTATAAGGATACCATGCCTTGATGTGGCTATTTTAAGGTAGCTCTTCATATCTCCTAATAGCTCGCGTAAAGAGTTATATGTTCGTCCGATCTTATAGCCCCAGTAAAAAGGGATATCTCTCTCAGAGATTATTTTAGCCCTTATTCCAACCCTATCCTCATTAATGAGTTTAAGGGGAAACATTCGTGGAAAACGATATCTTTGTCGTATTTTATTAGTTAGCACATATGCATGCTTCCTTAAACCTACGTCTAAATATGCCTTATTGCGTATGCACTTAATTAGATAACCGACCCTATATCCGTATTTTAAGGCTCCTTCTATATCCTTAGGTACGGCATGGAATGGACTTCTAAGAGGGGGAAGTAAGCCAACAAACTTCAATTCTTTCCTTAATGGAATGTATTTACGTAAATATGGAGGAGTTAGGTGATAGGTGAGTATGCTTTTTATTAGATTACCTTCGTTAGGTTCCCTTTTGAAAAACACAAGCTTAGATACACGAAAAATTATAAGGGAGCGAGAGATGAAACCTAATCGCTCTGTTTTTTCCCTTAAAGAGGAAAGTTCGCTAACTACATTAGTTGGAAGGGCTACTACTAACTCTTTCGTACGCCTAGGGGGAGGCCATAACATGATGAAATTCACTTTGATCTTTTAGCTTTTCCTTTCCTAGCAGCCTTCTTTGATCCTTTTTGGCTACTCACGCCAATCTGTAATAAGGTAGTCCTTTGTCTACCTCCCACTTCGATCACCTCCTTATTTATTACTCTTCAGCAACCCAATAAGCTACTTTTCCCCTTTTTATTTCTTTCACACGACCTTCCTTCATCAATAAACGCAATACATAAAATGTTTGGGAATGCGTAAGGCCAGTTTCACGTACTATTTCCGAAGTCGACATCTCTCCCTTACTCTTAAGTAAGTTGTATACTTGCTCTTTACGCTCTATAATTCTATCGGTCATTCTTCTAGGCACAGGCCCACCATACTTAAAATAAATCTAAAACACTTAAAATAAGCTTTTCACTGAGGAGTACTCTGTAAGATTCTCCGATGTATCATCTCCGTCTTCGTTCTCCAATTAACTTCCTAAGCAATGGATAGACTTCTAGAGCACGCTCTTGTATTATCAGGGATTGATATTGAAGTAGGATATCCATTAGTAGTAATATACCCATCCCTGATCCGATAGCGCCAAGCATATCGGCTACTGCAGCTATAATTCCTACTGTTAAACCGCTTAGTATCGTTAGCGCTGGTATATATCTGCGTAATATTGCAGCGATTACACGTTCAGAACGTCTAAACCCAGGTATTTGTAGTCCTGCTTGAACTAATTGCTCTGCTTGCGTCTCGGGATCCATACCAGATGTCTCAACCCATGCTATAGCGAAGAAGACACAGAGTATTGTAAATAGCAACAGATATATTACTGCCCTCATTGGATCGGTCATGACTTGAGAAACGCTATTCGGAGGAGTTAAATAGTAGACTAGGCTAGGTCTAAGCACTTCAGTATTATTAACAGTCTCATAATTGACTATCCATTTTATGTATTTAATACTCGCAGAATTGCTATAGCGGTTCCATAATATCCTAGCAAACATCATAATGTTAGCAGAAAGAGCTCCAGTAAGTATTACAGGGACATTAGATACGTATAGGAATTTAAACGGTACCTTTGCTCTTAGACCTCTATAGCGTGGATAGACTACCGGAAGTTCTACACGAACACTTTCAAGATATGCGATTAGTAAGAATATTCCTATCATTGAAATTAATCCTATGAAATCTGGTAATCCGTGTGGCCTTATTATCGCATTCTTCAATGGTTCGAAAGAGTGAGTTCTTATTGACTTTGCCATTGCTGAGAATAATGCTAATAGTGCACCTAATGGAAGTCCATCGTCCATAGGATATGGCGCTAAACAGAGCCAAAATATCTGCTGAGCGACCCCTGCAGCTATGAAAAGGCTAACTCCGCTTCCTAGACCCCATCCTTTCTGAATCATTTCGTCCATTAAGATCACTAAAGTACTGGCTGCGAAAAGCTGGAGGAAGACAGCTAATTTATAGCTTAGTTTAGTTAAGCCATATATTCCACTAAAGGCATAAACAGATGATTCTAATAACGCGAAAAGGAAAGCGAAGAGCTTCTGACCTCCTGTAAAGAGGGCACGATCTTCAGGATCGGTTAAATCTAAATCAAGGATTTTACTACCCACTAGTAACTGAAATATAAGGCCAGCAGTTACTATAGGGCCAATACCGAGTTCTGCTAAGGTACCACGTCGAGATGCAAATATGAGCCTAAGGAAGAAGAACCTCTCAAAGCCTGGTTGTTGAGGGCTTAATGGGAATAAGGTCACTTGACACATTATGAAGTATATTGTAAGGACTATTCCTGTCCAGAAAAGCTTCTCTCTGAACGTCACAGGTTTTGAAGGTTTAGGTACTTCTGGGAGTATGCGCATAACAGGTTTTAATGCACTAAGTACTCGAGATGGCATGCATATCGCCTGTTGTCATATACTTAATTACGTCACATCGTGAGTATTTTTATTTGACTATAATAGCTTCTCCACCAGCACTCTTAATTTTTTCTATAGCATTATTTGTGAAGGCTGGAGCTTTTACAACTAGAGCCTTCGTTACCTTTCCCCTGCCTAATACTTTGTTGTAACCCAACTTTGTTACATCGATTACTATTTTATCATCAACTTTTTCAGCAATACCCTTATTTACTAAATCCTCAGCCATGGTATCTAGATCACCAACATTTATCCATCTAATCCTGGGTACTAGCTCTGGAGGTCTTGTGAAGCCATGCTTTCCGAAGTAGTCAGGAGCGTATTTAACAACCCATGTCCAGTAATGTTTATGCATACCAGCGTGGCCTACACCACCTTTAGATCCGCTCTTTCTATGCTGGCCTACCCTACCCCATCCGCACGTTCTAGTCCCTCTCATATATCTCGATTTTTTCTTCCTCCTTACTACCAAATCCACCACCCCTTATGCCATACGCCTAATTAAATCATTTATGGCACTACCTCTATAACCGAGCTCACCGCCAGCACCATATGGCTTTTTTATGCTCCCCTTAAATCCACCGCTTGGAGGAGCTAATCTGAATACAGGCTTTAATCCTGGGATATCACTTAATTTAGCTTTTCCCTCCATCACTGCTTTCGCGAACTCTTCAATTGACTCATAACCTAGCTTTTTAACATGTTCGTCTGTTAGTCGCTCATTTCCAGTTAGCCTTCCTCTCCTTCTAAGTAATATAGCTAGACCTTCTGCGTCTATCTCTCCCCAAGTAACCCAATCTTTTACACGCTTAAGCATCCCAATGTAGGATGGTCTGTCATCTATTATTACACAGTGAAATTTCCTCACTAGCCTTAATAGCTTTAGGGTATGTTCTACTTCAGGTCTTACACCTACCATACCCCTTATCCTTATGACTGCTAAGAGCTTTCTGTTTTCTTTAGGCATAGTGACCCTACCTACCAATCCTTTGGATGCTTAAACTTATAAGTGTTCTTTAATGCTTCATAAACTGCCTTAACGAAATTGACTGTAGTCCTAGTCTCACCTTTTGTTCTAGACCATATGTCCTTTATTCCAGCTAGCCTTAGTACTACTTTTGCTGAATCGCCTATCACAAGTCCCACTCCTTTAGGTGCTGGCAGAAGGGTTACTCGAACGCTTCCTGCTTTTCCTTCAACCTTAAAGGGTATACTATGAGGTTCACCACATGAGCATTCCCAACTCCCGCAACCTCTACGCACAGGGATTATGTTAAGCTTAGCTTCCTGAATTGCCTTATCGATCGCTACTCTAATCTGCCTAGCTTTGCCTAATCCAATACCTACATGTCCGTTTTCGTCTCCTACTACTACTAATACCTGAAACCTGCTAACTTCGCCAGCTTACGGGCCCTTTAAGGGCTATCCGTCTGCCTTTGAACTAAATTTACGTTGACTATCTCATGTTTCAAATTAGGCAATAAAGCATCTACGATTTCTATCTCTCGTATTGGGAGGTTCATTTCGAATAGTTGATCAATAGATGTTATCTTGCCTTCTTTGACTAGCATTCCTACCTTAGTCTTAGGGATCCACTCTTCAATACTTACTGTACTTGACATATTATCACCTCTAGCACTAAAATAGGGCGTATATATAAATTTAAACTTAATTGAGCTTTAATGAAATTAACTACTTTTGATACCAAAGCTTTCTAATATAGTATGCTTTACCTTCTCGAAATGCTCAGGTAAGGCTTGTGGATCTAATCCTCTCTCAAGATACTTGGAGAACCTCATTTTAAATAACGTCTCATCTTTGGCCTTTAACTCTTTAGCATAATTAGCTATATGTTCTCCCCTTATTCTACTATCATCAGGCCACACTTCGGGACTGCATGGCACCTTAAGTCCAGAATCTATTGCTCCTTTTATGGCAGCAAATACTCTTGACTGTGGAACTGGCCTGTGCAACCCTATATCGGGTATTGCTTCGGTTATCCCTTTCTTTAATGCCTTTAAACCTGCTAAAAGGCCAACTAAATACGCTGCGGGAGTATTGTTAGTATCTCCAAGCCAGCCATAATGCCTTAATTCATTACTATGAGCAGAAATTAATATATGATCGCCTATTGGTAAAGCCTTAACTACTTGGACTATTACATGTTTTATCGTCTTTCTAACGACAAATCGAGGTTTCCCCGAAAGTAGATATTTACGCCTTTTATAGTAGTTAGTAAGCCCTTCCCTACGCCTTCTAAAGGGAACCTTATACAGAGGCCCACGCGCCATAATAGACACCTTATATTATTCTTCTGGTTAACTTATGCTCCCTTATGTATGTCTTTACATGACTTACACTCGTAAACGTACCTCCTTTAGCTAACATGTAGAGGCGCCTATACGTACTACGTGATATTATTCGTCTTTTTCGTAAGTACTTAAGGAACTTCCTGATAGCGCGAATTCTACGAACCCAAGCCTCCTTAGTATCAAGCCTAGCTGACTTGACACCTTTACGTCTACCATAGCCTCTTCGTCTTCCCTTCTTACGTTGTTCATGTCTAAGTCTTGCTCTAACACGGCTTACTCCCTTTATAGGCTTGGCCTTTATAACACCCTCCTTTATTAGGCGTCGTACATCTTCTCTTGTTATGGCATCTTCTACGTCCTCTAATCTTTCTGGATCAATCCATACTCTGTGGATACCAACACCTAATAGCTCAGCTGCCATACGTTTTACCGTTATTAACTGAGGGGTTGTCATTGCTTCTCACCTGCTAATGCTTCAAGGACACGCTTTCCCGGATTTAATACGCGTATTCCAAGTCGTTGAGCCTCTTTAACTATCTCAAGTCTCTTTTTAAAGCTTACCGATGCAGCTATGCGAACTGCATGTTTCTGAGGATCTAATCCAGCTAGTTCATAAACATTATGTACTATAATTTCTTGAAAACCGCTTGGGTGTCTTCCTCTTACTAATTTTGGTGTCCTATACCCTATCTTTACCTTAGCGGGATAACCTTTCTTCTCAAGTCTTATCTTGTTATCTAATCCCCTTGGTTTCCTCCATTTGTCCCCTAACCTCTTAAACCTCCATGCATCCATTCTAATGAATTCAGGCTTTTTTCTCTTAATGATTCGTTTGAGCCTCATTAAGCGATTCTCAATATGAGACAACTTTGGTTTAGAGATGTTACTCATATTGAAGACACCTCATCTTTAATATACGTACGCGAGGAGGACACCACCTACTCTTAGCTTACGTGCTTCTAAGTGAGACATTACACCACGAGATGTGGATAATATTAATATTCCGACATCCCTAGCAGGGAGTATTTTTCTCTCCCACTCCTCTATATCTCTCCATTTAACTGGAAAGCGAGGCTTTATCACACCGCACTTATTTATTCTACCTAATAGCTGTACCCTAAACTTACCGGATCGCTTATCGTCTATATATTCTACTTCACCTATGTATCCATGTCTCTGCATTACACGGAGTACTTGAGCAACTAGTTTTGATGCTGGATATATTAAGCACTCTTTATGGCCTCTCATTTCATTATTCATTATAGTAGCCATAGCGTTAGCAAGTACATCCATCATACACATCGAACTTCGACCTCCAGTCTACATATATTTCTTAAATCCTATCTTAGGCGCCACTTCTCTAAAGCATCTACGGCATATATTTAAACCGTACTTCCTTATTATCGCTTCATGAGTGCCACAGATTCTACATCTTAGCGCGCCCTTCCCAAATTTCCTAGGCTTTGGGGGTCTATGCTTCGCCATACCTCTCTCACCTTATCATACTACCTTTACATTAAATACTCTCTCTAAAAACTCTATCGCTTCCTCCTTTGATACCCTATGCCATGGAGCTACATACGATCTCTTCCGCTTCCTTCGCATTATTCGGAAGCCAGGTCTAGCTAGTGATACGCATACATCCATACCAAATATGCCTACCTCAGGATCATATCGAGTTCCAGGTATCTGTATGTGCTCTGAAATTCCAAAGGAGAAATTTCCAAATCTATCAATAGAAGAAGCCTTTAGAGTTCTACCAACAGCTTCAAAAGCCTTATCTAAGAACTCATACGCTTTTCTACCTCTCAGCGTCACTATTACAGCGATGTTCTCACCTTTTCTTATACCGAACTCCTTTATAGTACGTTTTGCCTTGCGTGGACATGGTTTCTGCCCTGTTAATTCCTCAAGTACTTTAGCAGCTTTAGCGAGTCTTTCTCCAGACTGACCTACAGCCATATTTACTACTACCTTATCTATTACTATTCTCCTCATTGGGTTCTTCTCGCCTTCAGGTAAATATCCTTTAAATGGAGTAGAGGTAACAGTCTCCTTAACTTCCTCTGAACTCATGAGAATACCTCCTCCGGTAATGATATTAGGGGCTCATCCTGACCTATCGGAAATACGTACTTTAAGTTCGTTCTGAACTCTTTACCTTTATCGCTTTTAAGGGTAACCACAGCATCCCTTCTCTTGAAGAACTGCTCTATACGCGTTATCCTTCCGACTCTACCTACGTTCTTTCCGCCTATAGTAATGGCAAGAACTCCTTCTTCACATTTTATATGATCAAGGATTTCCTGCTTAGGAACGGCAATTTTTACTACATCATATGTCCTATAAACGTCCTCCTCAGGATTAAGGGGATTGTTCACCCTTACAAGATGATTACGTCCATCATGAAGATTTAGCTGTATATGGCCTCCGGTCACCACTGTTTTGTTCTCTATGCGGCATAATTTGAAGGATGCCTCTTCTTTGTCAATTTTATGGAGAGTTAAGAATTTGACAGGATGTGGTACTATGCGATAATATTCCTCAGTATCTACTACTTCTAATACATCCATTAGGCCTACTGGGAACTTGTAATCTTTTCTAACTCTACCATCTACTTTAAAATGCCCCTCAGCTATTAATCTCCTTGCCTCTCTAGCAGTTTTTGCATACTTTAAGATATCTCTGACTATTATCAAAAGAGGTATACATCTATCTATTGGATGTGGGCCTGGAGAAGGCTTAACAGTCCAGGTATATTCTTTACGCGGAATTGGCCACCATGCAGGCGCGGCATGCCTTTTTAAATGCCTTAAACTACCCATAACCCTTTTAGGCATGAGCCTTCACCTCTTTCTTCCTCCTCTCAAGAACCTTTCTTCTCCTTTCATCAGATAGGTCAAGCTTTGTTATCATGACTTTTGAGGGGTGTATTGGTATGTACACCGTCGTCCCATCAGATCTCTTCCTTGTCACACCTTCTACATGTATTCTCATCTTCTTTAGGTCTACTTTGACTACACGGCCCTCATGGCCTTTAAAATCGCCACGCATAATCATTACAGTATCTCCGGTACGAACAGGTAATGATCTTGTACCATATTGCTTTCTAAGCTCTTTAGATAGAGGAGCACTCATGAATTTATGCCTAATATGCAGTGGGGCGTTAAAGAAGCGCTTTCTTTGCTTTCGTGGTTGCTTAGATTTCGTTAGAGACATGAGTATCCACTAGGCAATAAACCTTATAAAAATCTAATATAAACTTAACTTACTTAACTCGAAGATGATTCTTCCTTAGCAGCTTTAGCCTTTGCCTCCTCCAGTCTCTTGAAGTAATCCTCTTTCACTCTATTCCAATCTATATATTTAGTTACAATTTCCTTAAGATGTTGCTTTAGTATTTCATGTGCCTTCTCTGCACCTAGCCTTGCGGCATTCCATGTAACGAATGGAGGATAGAATGAAGCTGATTGTACTATTAACTTTCTTCGAACCTCATCTACTTTAAACTTAACGAAACCTAGTTCTCTAAGGTAGCAAGCGTCATTAGGACAAAGTATATCTATTTCATTCTGTTCCTTCTTAAGGTATAGCAACTTGTACTCAGCGGGAGATTTTATAAATCTACCACAAGGACATTGTATCATCTCTGATTCAGGTATTTCCTCAGAAGTCTCCTCTACTTTACTACTCTCACTCACACGATCACCATAATCATTAAGCTCTTTTAACCTCTTTAAGTTTTCTCTCATGAAAGAGGGATTATTATTGAGAGGAAGTCCATTAGAGAACTTAAGGAAAATATGTTGCCTTTAAGAACTCCTGTGGAAATGTAGGCTCTACAGTAAGTTCGACGTATTTAACTATTTTAGCTAGCCTCTCAGCGTATCTCCTAGCCATTTCAGATTTCAAAAATAAGCGAGCACCAGCTACAGCAGTGTTTCCTACAAACTCAACTTTACTAGAGGGTACGTTCGGTAAGAGGCCTATGGCTTTTGCGTTTTCTACATTAATATGCCTGCCAAAAGAACCTGCAATATAAACCTTATCTATGTCTTTTTCAGAGATACCAGCCTTCTTAATTAATATCTTACAGGCAGCGGATATGGCTGCCTTGGCTAACTGTATTTGTCTGATATCTCTCTGCGTTATGAGAATGTCTCTCCCTATTTCAGTCTCATCACTATAGGCTATGATGAACCCAATATCATCTTGTTCTCTTCTTATTCGATTACTATCGGTTCTAAGGCGTCCACTTTTATCTATTATTTTATTCCGAAGGAACTCCGCTATTATGTCTATCATAGCAGAACCACAAATACCAACAGGCCTGACATTTCCTATTACAGAATAATCCACTTCATAGTCATCAGATCTAGAAATTATCTTTACGTGCTCTATTGCTCCGGGAATAGCCTTCATTCCAAAGCGTATGTGTGCGCCTTCAAATGCAGGGCCTGATGCACATGATGCAGCCCATATTAAATCTTTATTTCCTAAACATACTTCGGTGTTCGTTCCAATGTCGATAAGCAATACTAAGTCATTGCTTTCAATCATTCCAGTAGCTATTATATCTGCAACTGCATCAGCTCCAACAAATCCTGCGATTATTGGCGGAATATATACATTTGCTCCTTTATTAATACTTAGTCCTAAATCCCTAGCTTTCACATTAACTGACTGACGAATACCAGGAACGTAGGGCGATAATGCCAGATAGTCTGGATGCATCTTTAGAAATATATGATGCATTGCAGTATTACCTACAACTACAGCTTCGTATATATTGTTAGGATCTACTTTAGCCTTTTTACAAAGCTCCTCTATAAGGAAATTTATTGCATCAATAACTACATCGTGCAATTCCTCTAATCCGTTCCGTTTGGTCATGCAATATTTGATCCTAGAGATCACATCCTCACCATATGCTAACTGTGGATTTTCAAGAGATCCGACGGCAATACTATTACCACTATGTAGATCTACAAGATGACAAACTATCTTTGAAGTACCGATATC
>JAGGUS010000195.1 GCA_021158375.1 Thermoprotei archaeon | reverse complement strand
TTTACTGCAACGTAATTGACTATGCAACGTCAAAGATATTACTAAGTTTCGTACCATTAAAATTCTTGCATAACTACATTCCGTTAGAACATGAATTCCCATATAGGAGAATCTTAAAAGAATTCCCCAACCTATACGTAATAGGCATCCCTATATTACATAGGCCAGAGGATGTAATAAAATACTCATTAAGCAGTATTAGACGAGAGATAAACCTTATGTTACGCTTAGGAAACTACGAGAAATTTTCAAGAAGTACGTTCGTGGGTAAGGATACGTATATAGAATCGAATATTTTAATGGATGATAGCTGGGGCCCTATCTTAGTAGGTAAAGATGTTTATATAGAAGCAGGAAGTATTATCCGTGGCCCCTGTATAATCGGAGATAACACATATGTGAGCAAAGCTGTAATATTTAATAGCATAATAGGTCAGAATTCTGTAATAGGAGGTAACATATCAACATCAGTCATTTCCGACAATACTTATATTGGTAGCTTCTCTCTAGTAGCACGATCTTATATAAGCTTCTTCTCAATTATAGGGACAGGGACTATGATCTCTACAAACAGAATAATTAAACGAAAGGACTCTGAGCAGGTAGGACTCATTACAGGGCCTTTTACAATAATAGGGCCTAAATGTATATTACCAGCAGGAACGTTACTACCGCCGTTCTCCATTGTTCAAACTATGACTCCCGGAGCTATTGCAATAAGCCCTTTTATTAAGAAAGAACTTGATAAATGTAAAAGGGAAGAAGTTTTACGTATAGTTAACTGGTTTAAAGAGTATCTGAAAGCTATTGTAGAAGGTATAAGACATGATAACAGTTAGTTACTTTATGATATCATATCGACATAATAATGCTTAATAAAACTAATATATATGAATCCTATGCAACCGAAAAGTTTAAATATATCTATCACATTCTACTGTTGCAACGGATAGAAATATTAGGAGGTGATATTTTCATGTCTGAGAAGTTTAATCATGATTATAACGAGGAAAGTAAGAGATTAGTCACGTTACCTATTAGGTGTCCAGTCTGTGGTAGTAATGAATTCATTCAAAGTTATGAGAGAGGAGAGATAACTTGTGCTAACTGTGGTCTTGTTTTAGATGAGAAGATTATTGATCTTGGGCCTGAATGGAGAGCATTTACGCCTGAAGAGAAGATGAAGCGAAGCAGGGTAGGCGCACCGCTAACTAGGAGTACTCCCGACAGCCTAGTTACAGTTATTGATTGGCGCGGTAAGGATGCACTCGGTAGAGATATAGACTATAGAAAGAGACTAGAAATGCTAAGACTAAGGAAATGGCAAATGCGAAGCAAAGTACAGACTTCAATTGAGAGAAATTTACAGCAAGCTAGTATTGAGCTTGAGAGAATTTCTTCACAATTGGGTCTTCCCAAGAGCGTAAAGGATAGGGCAATGGAGATCTATAGGAAGGCTGTTGAGCAGGGTCTAGTTCGTGGTCGTAGTATTGAATCAGTAATGGCAGCCGCGATATACGCTGCATGTCGAGAACTAAGGATACCAAGAACACTAGATGAAATAGCGAAGTATACTAAGGGCGGGAGAAAAGAAGTTGCACGATGCTATAGGCTCTTATTAAGAGAAGGCACCACTAAGGTTCCTCTTGCTAATCCTATTGACTTCGTTCCCAGGATTGCTGAAGCGCTAAAGCTTAGTGGTACTGTGGTGAGGAGAGCAATACTAATACTTCAAGAGGCTAGGAAGAAAGGAATAACTGCGGGTAAGGATCCTGCCGGCCTAGCCGCTGCCGCAATATATATAGCGTCACTATTAGAAGGTGACATAAGGACGCAGAAAGAGGTAGCGCAAGCCGCTCAAGTAACAGAGGTAACCGTACGGAACAGATATAAGGAGCTAGCAAAAGAGCTTAAAATAAAAATACCTCTAAGATAAAACTCTTATTATGCGTGGCCTTTACATAGGGCGCTTTCAGCCATTTCACTACGGTCACTTAATGGCGATAAAGTGGATATTAACGCAAGTAGATGAGCTTATAATCGCTATAGGGAGCGCTCAATACTCTCATACTACTAGGAATCCCTTTACTACTGGAGAACGCATTGAAATGATATGGCGTACGCTTAAAGCCGAAGGTCTGCTCGATAAATGTATCATTGCGGTAGTACCTGATACAGATTCATGTCACTCTTTATGGATAGCCATGATTAAGCTCTACTGTCCACGATTTGATGTAGCTTTTACAAATGATCCTTTATCCTACAGACTATTAGAGGAAGCAGGTATAAAGGTGCGTAAAATACCCTTTTTTAAGAGGGAGATCTATAATGCTACAAGGATACGTGAGCTTATGATAAGAGGAGAAGAAAAATGGAGAAATTATGTTCCTAAAGAAGTTTCAGATGTTATTGATGAGGTACACGGCGTCGAGCGTCTTCGATTTCTTGCAACTCAGAGCGACCGACCTCAATGACTACATAGCCTTTATAGCCACATCTTTTACAGAAATACATAACTGGCGCTATTCCCGTTATCCTCTCCTCTATGTCAGCACTAAGGCATACTGGGCATACCCTTATCTTATCATGCTCTTTCTCTCTTGTCAAACTCGATATCACACTAGCTAATTTCTTTAATGTGTTCATCTCTCTACTCCTCTATGAATATTTGATCGCTTGAAAAACCGAGTTCCTTAACTAATAACTCCTTAACTCGCGCCCTATGATCCCCCTGTAATTCAATTCTACCATTCTTTACCGTTCCTCCACATGCTAACTTTCCTTTGAGTATCTTTGCGATCTTCTTTAGGTTTATTTCTTTGTCATTTATCCCTTCTATAATGGTAACTTCTCTTCCAAACCTCCTTTTCTCAACTCTTACCCTTATCTGTTGCTGTTCCTTGGCCATCTCTTCAAATTCAAATATTTCAGATGGCAACCCTCGTATTGGAACTATTTCGCCTTCCATTATCTCCCATCAAACCTCATTTTCTCATTATAACTTACCATATTTAAGCCTAACCACTAAGCTAAAAGGTAGGTTTCGTCTAATAAAGCATAAGCGATAGCTCTAAGAATCATTACTACATTAAAGGCGAAAATAATATATTGAACACTTATGAAATAATTAATTACTTGGGGATAGCATGCCGACTTATGTATGTGGACGATGCGGAAATAAGTTTACACAGGAAGAATTAGAACTCATTCCGAGCATAATGTGCCCATACTGTGGTTATAGGATAGTGCTAAAGGCAAGACCACAAGTTGTTAAGAGAGTAAAAGCAATTTAGATAAGCACTATTAATTTTCCATTAAGAGGATCTGCTTAGTGGTTATATTTGTAAAGGAACCCTATTATATCATATATCAGTCGCGTTACAATGTATGCTGAATTTCCATTTAGATCGAGCAATGGATTGTATTCAACTATATCAATACCTATTACTTTTCTGCTATTCCTAAATATCCTCTTGATTATATTTATGAACTCCCTATACGTTAGACCGCCTGGTTCTGGATGACTTACCGCATTTATTACTGAAGGATCTAGCACATCAACATCTACGCTCATATATATATTTTCTTTAGGAAGTTTATCAATAAATTCTTCAAGTTTCATGCTTAGATCTTTCATATAAAGAACATTTATCTTGCAATCACCCAAATTGTTTATCTCATCCTCATTATATGCCCTTACACCTATTAGAAATATCCTATCATCGCCTAGTTCCTCATATACTCTTCGTATTACCGTGGCGTATGTTATTTTTGATCCTTCTGGCCATTCAAGATAGAAGTCCATATGAGCATCGAATATTATTACGTTAACGATGTTATACACCTTTTTTACGGCCTTAATAATGGGAAGAAGTGCTGTGTGTTCACCACCCATGATTATAGGTACTTTTTTATCTTTAATTACTTGAAATACTATGCTCTCTAAAGCTCTCATAGTAGCTCGTAAATCGTCATATACTATCTCGACATCTCCAACATCATGTATTCCTATAGAGTCGACGTTAATATTCGAGAAACAGCTCATCTGATCCACTATAGTTGAAGCCTTCCTTATATATGATGGCGCTAATCTACTCCCCGGTCTATAAACTGTCGTTCCATCATAGGGATATCCTATTATTACATAATGGGATTTATGATAAGGATTATTAAAACCTCTAAATGGAATTGTAGGAGGTATTATTTTAACCATTAGCTATTCCCTCCTCATAATGCCCAGCAGCCTATCCCTTAGTATGATCATTATTGCTGAAATTACGATTAGTGCTATTGCTACATAGGATTTTATTAGCTTACTCCGGTACATACCTAAACTTACATTAATGTATATCGTATAGTTGCCACCTGTAATGGTCAGAGGCTTCAGATACACCAATTTTCCGCCGATAGTTATCTGCACTCGATATTCTCCAGAAGTTAATCCCGTTATGCTAAATATGCCTTCTGCATTGGTCGTTCCTTGCTTGATTATTTCCCCTTCTCGCAATATTATTACCTTTGCTCCCGCTATAGGTGCTCCTTTACTATTTGTAAGAACGACTTTTAGTGAGGAACTTATTGAACGAACTCTGATGGTAGTATCTTTAGATATCATCACTGTGTAGGATCGATCGAAGTCGTCACTTAGGACAAGGACGTATTTACCGGGGTAAAGCTTAACGCTACCTATGTTCTCAGAAACTAATTGTGTGCTATTGGACGTTAAATCTATTATAAGCAACTTATACTTCTGCCTATTCTGAGGTACTTCGATTGTAACACTGTAAGTGGGGCATGTTATATTTATGTACTGCAAATGTTCATTTACTTGTAGTGTTTTATTGTAGAAAGTGACTGAATCCCTACAGGCTATTAAGCGATATTCTCCTAAAGGAAGATCTCTTATCATTCCCTTTGATGTGTTGTTAAGAGATATAACTAACTTTCTGTTTTCCCTACTTATCATCCTTATGTGAGTAGTGAGAACCTCCTTTCCTTGGGCATCGACAACCTTGACAGATAGTGTAGTCACGTTACATCGTATGATAAGATCAACCTCTGGTTTACTTACTTGTAATGAGGCGTTATACACAGTGATCCCCCTTACATTTATCTCAACTTCATATCTTCCATAAGGTACGTCTTCTACTATAATAGTACCTCCAGAACTCGTTGCCTTTGATACTACAAGTCTTCCCTCTTTCTTAAGATACATTATGCCATGTGTAATCGATTTCCCCCTTATATCGTTTAATAGCATAACTAAATCGCCAAGCTTTAAATGGAATTGTACGTAATTTTTGGCCGTTCTATTGATCGCTATATCTTTTTCCAGAACTGTTATATTGTAAACATTTACCTTGATCGTATAGTCGCCTGTGGGT
>JAGGUS010000023.1 GCA_021158375.1 Thermoprotei archaeon | reverse complement strand
CTTCATGCAGGAAGTGATAGTGGGTGGAGTTAGAATTGGAAAGATGTACTATGATCCTATACTTAAAGAGCTTAGGTTTAGATGGAGCTATGATGGAGCCCTTAAGGCAGTTCAGTATGGTCTCTGTGATACATTGATTGTCAGGAGTAGTAAGCTAAGAGAAGGGATGTTGCTGAGTTTAAATAGATCTTATCCCGCGGAGAAGCAGATTATATTAGTAAATCAAGCTTACGATCCCGTGGGAATAGGATATGTTACTAGAAAAGGTCTTAGAGTAAGGGACGTTTTTATTTATAAGAGAAAGACTCCAAAAAAGATGAAGAAGTCCACTATAGATGATGCTATAAAAGCAAATAAAGAATACTTACGGAGAAAAGAATCAAAAGCAATAGCGACATTATGGAAGTACGCAAGACGTAGCTTAAAACCTATATACGTAGCATATTCTGGAGGTAAGGATAGTGGTCTAGTATTGCATCTAGCTCTTGAAGCTGGAATAACGTTTAAGGCCGTATTTAATGACACCAGTATGGAACTTCCTGAAACATTACAACACATAGACGACTTCGTAAGCGATAAAGGTGTGGACTTAATTAGAACAAAACCTATAGTCGATTTCTGGACATGTGCAAGAAAATTGGGACCGCCATCTGTTATATACAGATGGTGCACTAGGGTATTAAAATTAGCTCCTATGAACTCCTTGCTTAAAGGAGGTGCACTTGTAATAGATGGTATGCGAAGAGGAGAATCTACTACTAGACATGGTATAAGCATTATCCGTACAAGTGAATCAATTCCTTGGGCTCTTTATCTAAGCCCAATTATTAATTGGAGTGCGCTTGATGAGTGGCTATATATCTTCTGGCGTAAGATAAAATATAATCCTCTTTATGATAATTGTTTCGACAGAGTGGGTTGTTTCATGTGCCCTACAAGTACGCTGTTCGAGTATGCGATCATAAAAGAAAAGCATCCATCAGTATGGAATAGATGGGAAGCATTTATAGAGCAATGGAGAGAAGGGCATTCCCTTCCTAAAGAATGGGCTACTTATGCTCTCTGGCGATGGGAAGGAAAGGAGAAAGCGCTTAAAGATTTGTGCAAACATATAGGCGCTAATTATACGATCACATACCGAGACAAAATGTTCAAAAATGTACTAAAAGAGATTAGCTATTCCTCAAATACTTATTGCTTATCTCTTAAGAAAACTCTCGATCTTAAGAGGACACTAGGTTTGGCCCTTACTGAGAACTGGTCAATAGTTAATGTAAGCCATGAGGTGGTTATGCTTGAAAGAAATAGAGTGAAAATGATTATTTCGAGAGGGGGCAAGATAATAATCCAGAACGGTACGCATAGTGATTTAATAAGCGCATTACGCATAGTTTTAAGGACGAACTTATGTACTTCATGTGCTTCCTGTAATTTATCTTGTCCTAATAATGCAATAAATAGAGGGGAAGTGGATATAAATAAATGTACGTCATGTGGTATATGCACGTACATCTGCCCTATATCAAATGGCATCGAAAAGCTCATATCCCAGATATTACCAGCTCAGCTCTTACGTAATTTAAAGAGATCTCAGTTAAAGCCTACTATAACTATAAGAAGAGAACATTTGTTGACATCCAGCGATGAAACTCCCCAATTACAATGGCCCGTATTTCTTGAAAATTCTCTCTTATAGATTTTTAAGCAATTCCGCTTTAAACTATTAGTTGGAAGACTAGAGTAAGTTAAAGAGTAAAATTAGAGGAATGCATACTCAATAAGGCCGTGAGAATATGTCCTCTGAGACCCTGTATAGAATTGTTGTACCTTTAGTTTATACTGGAAGGGGAAATGTGATCTTCGTAGGACTAAAAATGAAGAACAGATTAGGTATAATGGAGGAAGTAACCGATATCCTAACTGAGGCTCGCGTAAACATACTTCAAGGTGTTCATAGCATAAGCGAAGATGGTACGCATGCCTATTGGATATTTACAGCAGATCTATCTCAAGCTGATGTAGCTCTTGAAGACCTAATAAAAGAAATAAAGTCTGTAAAGGGTGTTATCAATATTGATTATGGTATAGAGTGGTTTAATGAAATTGGTGTCCCGCCTTTCAGAATCGAGATAAATTTCATGGGCGAGAAGGTAATAATGTGGAGGGAAAGAGCTCTCTCGTTGTTCTTTAAAGCGATAGCAGAGGAATTCCAGGATGCGGGGAGGGCATTCCTTTACCATATAGGTAAGAATGCTGGTCACTCCTTAGGAGAGCTGTGGTTAGATAAGATAAGGAAAAACGATTATCGACAATTAATAGAAGCTCTTCTAGATCTCTGGCGGCTTACCGGTTGGATGAGCTCTTACACAATAGAAGAGCTACATCCTAAACCCTTTAGGGCAGTCATAATATTTCATGGCCTCTTTACGTGCACACCTTTCAGAGGTACTAAAGACCGACCATATGGAGATTTCATTAGAGGAATGCTCTCAGGATATGTAGAGAGCGTTGCAAAAGTTAAAATAAACTCTATCGAAAAGAAGTGTATTGCCAAAGGAGATCCCTATTGTGAATTTATTCTTGAAGAAATCTCCTGAGAGAAACAATAAGGTTAACTACGAGTATCCAAAGAATCTCCCTACAGAGTTAAACATTTTAGTCTACCTACTCCAGTGTGTAGTTCACAATATCAATCAGCATGTTTTGAAATGTAGTATTTCTAAGGATTCTGAATCATAACACTAACTAGTCTAGCTAGTGTCTTATACACTGATAACATGATGAGTAGCTTTCAATAGAAGTATAGAAAATTATGGTTGGTGGACCGGCCGGGATTTGAACCCGGGACCTCCGCCGCGCCAAGGCGGCGCTCTACCGGGCTGAGCTACCGGCCCAATTACTACTGAGTACTTGGGTAGATTAATATTTTTCTGCATTTTAATCCGTACTGACTATTATAAAGGAGATCTGGGTTATGGTATATTATGGTATATTTAGGCTGAACTCTCCTTTTCTTTCTTTTCCTCTTCTTTCTCTTCTTTGGCTATCTCTATGATACTACCAATACCTATAGTAATATCCCCCTCTTCTGGAACTAGTACTGCTGGATTCAGTGGTAATTTTAGCTCCTTCTCCTCATTTGGAGCTATGATGAAGCTCTCCTTACCCGTATATTCACCTTTTGAACCACTGGTCTTCCCCTTCTCCTTTGATGTTATAGATGCCATTAGCCATATCTTAATTGGTCTATCACCTACATTACGTACGCGTAAAGTCAATGCGACTATATGCCCATATTGATCATATTCCGGGCTTATTTCATCTATGCGAATCATCTTATCTCCAATTTACCATAATTGAGTCATACAGAGTATTTATTCATTTGCCTAAAACTTTTAAGGCACTTGTAATAACCTCCTCATTCTCATGAACTAAAACATATGCCTTCGCCTAAACTACGTCTATATACTAGTAAATTTCTATACATACAGTAGATACGTTAAAGTTCATATAACATAAGGATCTTAGTAAGTATTATCATAATTCTAACCTTGATAAAACTTAACTATGTACTTATATATTTCCCATAATGCTATACTCTTAATGATGAAAGTCTCTATTATTGCATGGGAGAATGATTCCGCTGGGATGAATATAATCAACAGCCTCAAATCCATGGTCGATTTTGATGAAGAGCGCTTGAACGTAAGAGTGGGAAATACTGAAGTCAAGTTAAGGCTTTCTTCTGGCTCAATAGATGTATATATCGTAAGTAAAGATACTGTTTTTCTCGAAAATATAGACGACCTAGTGGCTAACTACAGAGTGGCAATTTTTGCATCAAGACATGAATCTAAAAGCAGAAAACCTATAATTTCAATTCATGTTCCTGGAAACCTATATAATGAAGCTAAATTAGGTGGAAAACCTTGGTCTCTCTGTTTGGCTCATGGTGCCTTCATGATGAATATTTTCAAGCATATGTACACTCTATTTCAGAACTCTAACATACGTTCTGAGGGATGGGACTGTTGTTATGAAGCGACGCATCATGGTCCCTATATAGAAAACGTTCCTACGCTTTACATAGAGATAGGGAGTAGTGAGACTGAGTGGAGAAATAAAGAGGCTGCTGAGATATTAGCAAGAGCGCTGATAGAAGGGATTCAGGAGCCAGTTAAGAATGAATCTATGGTAGGGATAAGTGGGCTTCACTATGCTATAGTACTATCAAGACGTTGTGCAGAGCGGGATCTACCACTAG
>JAGGUS010000211.1 GCA_021158375.1 Thermoprotei archaeon | reverse complement strand
TCTTCTAAGGACTTGAAGAGCAATATTGTGCCTATGCCTAATCCTCTTGCTTTTTTATCTACGCCTATAGGACCAAACCAATCTTTATGTAGAGCGCTATAACATGAGAAACCTATAACCTCTTCACCTCTTAAAGCTAACCATATAGTTGGCCTTTCTCCTTTAGTGTATGCCATCATAGCTTCATATTTCCAGAACGGTCCGAAATGCTCTAATATCCACTCCGTTACTTTCTTCTCTTCTCCTCTTTCTCCTCTTCGAAATATTATCCCTCGTTCCTGATTTCGCTTAAGTAATTCTTTAACTCTATTTGGTACTCTAAAACCGAGTAGATCTACTTCATAATCTACGCACTCCCCTACTTTCTTAAATCCTCTTTTAAGTAGCCTAAGTAAATAGTACTCATAGCGAAGATCAAGACCTGGAAATATATACCATGATGCGAAATCTGCATACCTTATTACTTCTTTCCCTTTTCCTTTCATTATCTCCAAGTATTCGTTTAGCAGTTTTTCTAAGATACTGTCTTTCTCTTTTACGCTTAGATCAATTGCAAGAGCTTTAATCCAGGCTGATACTTTATCATTTTCAACAGCTTCTTTAGGTTCTTTGGTTCTTTCAACTCCTAGCAATACGCCTAGAATTTTATCGTCTTCTACTGCCATTAGGACTAGGTCTGGATTGAAGTTTGGATCTCCTTTAGTTACATGGTTAAAAAGTTCATCATCTATAGCATCCTCGCTAAGATGTAGATTTAGGAAACATTGTAGTTCACCTATCCTATCCATGCCGTATTCTTTTAAGGTAATTACCTCCATATGTTACACCAATAATTTCTTAAGCGAATTTTCTATTAATTCCTAGTGCATTTAGAAATATATTAGACAGGTTATTATTAGTATGTCTTGGGATGATGAGCGTCCCGACCTCGATGTTAGATTTATCATAAATGAAGATACTCCTCGGTCTGACCTCTTGATTTTGCGGGCTCCCCCGAGGTCTCCAATCATCATTCTTCAGGCAGGGAGGCCATAGGTCATCGCCCTGCTCAGTAAGGGTGTGCTCATCATATTTCAGGGCTAGTGCTCATCACTACTCTAACTTATCTGTTTGAGGACTAGCTTATTTATTTTAGCGCAATCGTTAAGATAGTGTAAATTCCGCTTTTGTCGATCAGCATGATTATAACATTCCTCCCTCCAGCTAATGTGCCAATAACTTACTGATAAGTGGAGATAGGAGTACTGTAGCTAGTGCGAATAGCGTTATTGCTGAATATATCGATTGTGAGATAAGGCCTAGATCAAGTCCAAGTTTAGCGCCTGCTATAATTAGGCTTAGTCTAGCACTATGCAATATACCCATTACGGCTCCTATTTTTATTGATATCTTCATAAATATTGATGTGATAAGCACTCCTAAGACCTTCCCTCCCATCCCTGCGAGTAAAAGTAGGAGTACAAGATCTATGTTCCCTTGCCTAACTAGCAATGGTATATTTACTGTCGCTCCCGCGACTATGAAGAAGAATGGTATGAAGAAGCCATAGCCTAGTCCAAGTAGTTTTTCCCTAATTGCATCTCCCTCCTCTGTAATCTCCGAAATTATTAACCCCGCAAGAAACGATCCCAAGATAGCATGAAACCCTAAAAACTCAAAGAATCCCGCTATTATTATTGTTAATGCTAAACAGAACCTTACTTCCTGCTTAAAATGCGATTCATTTGCAATCCATCTAGTTAAGTACTTCTTTATTCTCGTCTTGCTTATTATTAAAGGTATCACAAATAGGGCAACTATCGCGATCGAAGATATTGTTAGTGATGAATACGGAGTTCCTCTCTCTATTTCGAGCGATATAGTTAAGACAAACATGCTTAGCGCGTCAACTATCAACGCTGATTCGAGTATCAATCTCTTCATCTCTTCATTTATTTTCAATTCTCCGACAACTGAAATCACTATCCCTACAGATGTAGTTGAGAGCAACGTACCCATTAGTATGCTACTTATACCATATGACTTTCCTATTATAACGCCTAGTATGAACGGCGTTATGAACGATGCAATTGCTATAGCTATGCTCTCCCTTCTAAATCTTCTAATACCCATTTCAAGCCCTGCTAAGAATAGTAAGAAGATAAGTCCTAGATTTGCCATTACATCTAGATATACATTTGTTTTTAACAACTTGAGACACGATCTTCCTAACATTATCCCTATAATGACCTCTATCGCTACAAGTGGTATCTTAATCCTTCTTGCTACTATTACTGCTATCAATGCCAATACTAACACTAATCCTATTGAGAGCAATATAGAACTCATCTCATATCACTCTAGAGGCAGTCTATTTAAAGATGAGTTATAAATAAACGTTTTGGTCGTACATCGTGCTTCCTTACCTGACGTATTCTTATTTAATACCGTAGCGAGAATCAACTACAATCCGTTACTTACGCTTGAAGAAGTGGGAATCGCATATATGTATGTGATTTTCTAAATGAATAACAGCTTCTCCATATACTGCCCTTAAGTTTTCTATTTCAAGCACTTCCTCAGGTTTGCCTATTCTGTAGAAGTGTCTATTTAATAGCAATACTGTCTTTGTGTATGGTAAGAGCATAGTTGGATCATGTGTTGCCACTATAACTAACCTGTGTATGGAGAGCCTGCCTATTAGATCTGCTAGTTCTTTCTTTCCTTTTGGATCTATGCTTGAAAGCGGTTCATCCATTAGGAGTATTGGCGGGTTATATATTAGAGCTCTAGCTATAAGAGCTCTTTGTCTCTGTCCTCCACTTAATTCTCTTATCGGCTTTTTCCATGCTTCCCTCTCCAATCCTACGAGTTGCAATATTCGAGCTACCTCTCTTTTATCATTTTCTGAAGTTATCCTAGGCCACCTCTTATGTAGCTGACGTGACATAAGTACGTACTCCCATGTAG
>JAGGUS010000039.1 GCA_021158375.1 Thermoprotei archaeon | reverse complement strand
TAATTGTAATACCTCTCCTCCTCGTAACTGCTGACACCTGTATCGGCTATGGCTTTAAACTTTAATGCCATCGCTCTTTCCTCTGTTTCCTCTGGCTTTTTAAGCCTTTGGGTAGTAAGGAGAAGAATTGCGCTTCCTATTACTATGATCATTATTGATATTACTAATAGTTTGGATTTGGGCGTGATCATGTAGAGATCCCTCTGATGCAGTCATAAATATTATCTGAAGTATAGGATAAAAACGGTAACTCAAAAACTCTTTACAATGTTAAATATTACTTGTATAATGTTAAAAATACATTTGCTTATTTTACAATTTACTTACCTTTCTTCTTCTCTTCTATTAGTCTTTTACAGACCTCTACAGCTTTTACGGCATCCTCTGCATATGCATCTGCGCCTATTTCACGAGCAAATTCTTCAGTAACTGGCGCCCCACCTATAATGACCTTAACCTTATCTCTTATTCCTGCCTTTTTCAACTCTTCAATAACATTCTTCATCTCTATCATGGTTGTTGTTAATAAAGCGGACATAGCCACTATATCTGCGTTTACTTCTTTTGCCTTCTTAACGAACTCCTCTGGAGGTACGTCAGCGCCTAAATCGTACACTTCAAAGCCAGCACTTTCCAACATAGTTGCTACAATATTCTTACCTATATCATGAAGGTCTCCTCTTACAGTACCTATGACCACTTTGCCTAATCTCTTTATTTTCTCTCCGCTCTTAAGGAGTAGCGGTCTCAAGATACCTAAGACTTCTTTAAATGTCTCTCCAGCGGCTACCAGTTCTGCCAGGAAGTATTCACCCTCTTCAAATTTCTTCCCAACTATATTCATCGCTGGTGCTAGAGCTTCATTTATGATCTTTAAGGGGGGTATCCCCTTATTTAACGCCTCCTTTACTGCATCAGGCACTTTATCTATCTCAATATTTGCCAGATAATTCTTTATCTTTTCAAGTATTTCTCTCTCCTCATCGCTCATTAAATGATCCCCCTCTTGTCTTAAAGTACTTGTGACTTACTTATTTTATGTTTTGCCCAATACATTAAAGATTGAATAATTTAAGCTTACATCAGAGACGTTTTATATTATGAAACCTTATATTCGGAAAGGTGGATTGCTAATGCTTGTCCGCCATAAATACGTGCTTGAAGTAGTAATCATATCCGCTATGCTTTTAACTGCATCACTGACTTATATTCACCTAAGGAGGAGAGGTCATATGAAACCATCTGTAGCGATAACAAGATTAAGTTCTGAAGAAGTTCCACTATACTCGCTTCTCGAGATAGACCTAAACGTAACAGCTCAATATGAAAATCCATTCGACCCTGATGATATAGATGTAGTTGCCGTGTTCACATCGCCTAGTGGTAAGAAGATCGTAGTCCCTGCTTTCTATTATCAGGACTTCAAACGTGAGATCTCGGGAGATAGAGAAGTATTGGTACCCGTAGGATCACCTTACTGGAAGGTAAGGTTTACGCCAACCGAAGTAGGGAAGTATTCTTTCTACGTCCGGGTAAGAGATAGGTTTGGCAATACGGCACAAAGCGAAACACATACCTTTAATGCGGTTCCATCCAACTTACCTGGCTTCGTTAGGTTAAGTAGTAAAGATCCCCGTTATCTCACATTTGATAATGGCCGTTCGCCGTTCTTTATAGGTCACGATGTCTGTTGGTCGGGCAAGCCTGGCACTTTTGCATATGATATATGGTTTTCAAAGATGCAGGAGTCAGGAGAGAACATAACTAGGATATGGATGGCTCCTTGGTGCTTTGGTATTGAATGGAAGAAACTAGGCTATTATGATTTGGCTGAGGCATGGAAATTAGATTATGTAATAAAGCTGGCAGAAAAGAAAGGAATATACATACTTCTATGTCTCATGAACCACGGACAATTAAGGAGGGAGGATGAATGGAAGGACAATCCCTATAACAAGGCAAGAGGGGGCCCCTTAAGTAAACCTGAGGACTTCTGGACTAACGATAAGGCAATAGAGTTATTCAAGAAGAGGCTTAGGTATATAGTGGCTAGATGGGGCTACTCCACTCACATATTAGCATGGGAGTTATGGAATGAAGTCGACCTTACAGATGGCTACTCATCGTTAAGAGATGAAGTAGCGAGATGGCATAAGATAATGGGAGATTACCTTAAGGAAATAGATCCATATAAGCACTTAGTGACTACGAGTTTTGCTAATCCCTCTCTAGATTCTAAAATATGGAAGCTAAAGGAGATGGATATAGTAACAGTACATAGATATGGCCCTAGTGGGTTCAAGGATATAGCAAAGGGAGTACAATACCTTGTTAAAACTAAATGGCAGGAGTTCAAGAAACCCGTAATAATTACTGAATTTGGAGCTGACTGGAGGTGGTGGGGTCATCCATATTACTATGATGACAAAGATGGCGTCGAGATACATAATGGAATATGGTCTGCCATAATGGCTGGATCGCCGAGCACAGCTATGCTATGGTGGTGGGATGTTTACATTCACAAATACGATCTATATTACCACTATAAAGCTTTAGCAAAGTACCTCTCAGGAATACATCCCGATGAATGCAACTTCAAAGACCTCAAAGCCGAAATTGTATTACCTAAGGAAGTGAAGAAGGAGTACCTCACTAGCATCACATTATATCCCGCCTTAGATTGGGCAAGACCTAAAGAGAACTACTTTACGGTATCTCCAAATGGAACTATAAGTGGCGATATCTCCCAGCTAAGCTTCTATATCCAAGGTAAGGCACATCCAGATCTCAAAAATAATCCAATATTCAAGGTCACGTTCCCCTATGGTGGTAGAGTTGTAATTCATGTGAACTCAGTAGCTCAGGGAGGTGCGGTTTTAACAGTATATCTGGACAACTTCATAATAAAGCAGATGGCGTTGCCGGACATGGATGGCAAGAACGATGGAAATGCTAATGAGTATAACATAGATGTAGCAATAGACGTACCCCCAGGAACGCATGAGATAAAAGTAGACAATACCGGAAACGATTGGTTCACATGGGATTATATCCGTT
>JAGGUS010000044.1 GCA_021158375.1 Thermoprotei archaeon | reverse complement strand
TGTTCTAAATGTAATAGAGAAGTTTGATTGTATAATAATAGGGCCGGGTTTGGGACTTAATGAAGAAACAAAAGAAGCTGTACGTGAAATAATTGAAAGCGTAAAGAAGCCTATAATTATTGATGCTGATGCATTAAAAGCAATTAAGGGAAGTTTAGATATAATCAGCGGACAGAAAGCTATTTTAACGCCTCATGCAGGAGAGTTTAATATGTTGACTGGAGTTGACGTATCTAACAAAGCTTGGAAGGAGAGAATGGAGATAGTTAAAGACTTCTCATCTAAGTATGAAGTAATTACGCTGCTTAAAGGTAAAATAGACATAATAAGTGATGGACGCGAAGTCAGATTAAACTATACTGGAAATGCATCCATGACCGTAGGTGGTACAGGAGATACTTTAACTGGGATCATAGCGTCTCTTGTAAGTAAAGGAAATGATCTCTTTCTCTCAGCATGTGTAGGTGCTTTTCTAAATGGATTAGCTGGCGAGATAGCCTCGGGAGGAAAAATATACATAACTCCCCTCGATCTAATAGAAGCCATACCTAGCGCTATAAGAAAGATAATACAGGATAGGCTTATACTGCCATCAAAAGTATATGAGAATCTATTTCTTAAATAAACGTCTAATAATAGTAAGCGCTACATCTCGTCCATGACGCATTGCAGTTACTATATGCCCTTCACCTAGTACTACATCTCCTGCAGCATAAACTTTGGGAATGTTTGTCATGTAGTTTTCATTGATCAGTATACGACCATCTCTACTAGTTCTTATAATGCATGGAGGTTTTGGTATCCTTCCTATAGCTACAATAGCATTTGAAGACCTTAATCGAAATTCGCTTCCCTTTATTATCTCAGGTTTCCTCCTTCCGCTTTCATCCTGAACTGTTAGTTTCGTCTTATAGAATTCTAACTCCTTAAGCATACCCCTATCATCTAAAATAAACTGTTTAGGAACGACTTGCCATAGGAACTCTACACCTTCTTCCTCTGCCTCTATTATAGATGGAGCATAGGCTGGTGCTTCGCTTATACTACGCCGGTATGCTATTATTACCCTTTCTGAGCCAAGACGAATTGCCGTCCTTGCTGCATCGATTGCTACATCACCGCAACCGATCACTACTGTAGTTCCGTCCAAGTTAGTAATAGATTTATCATAATAAACACTCTTTAAGAAAGAATACGCGTCAATAATTCCTATGCCATCTTTACCAGGTATTTCAAGACGCTTAGGCATTGTACATCCTAAGGCTAGGATAATGATGTCATATTCATCTACTAACCATTTGAAATATTCATCGTCTACAAATTTACGTTTATAGCGCACTCCTAACTGCATTATTAATGAGATCTCAAAATCAAGTACATCTCTTGGAAGCCTATAGGTCGGTATAGCATAACGCGGTGTACCGCCTGGCATATCGAGCTTATCGAACATAGTAACAGATGCACCCCTTCGTGCTAGCTCAAAAGCTGCCATTAGACCTGCAGGCCCTGAGCCAATTATTGCTACATTAAGGGATAGCTCATCGCTTAACTTTTCAAGTTTTACTTTATTCTTGTGCATAAAGGCCCAATCAGCAATATATCTCTGAAGTAGTCCTATCGAGATAGGCTGTCCTTTAAGGCATAAAACGCAATTTCCTTCGCATAGAAGTAATTGAGGACAGGTTCTTGCAGTTACACCAAGTAAGGGATTCACATTGTAGAGAATACTTGCAGCTTCTTCTAAATCGCCTCTAATTATGTATTGAGAAATATCTCTACCGCTTAAACCTAAAGGACAGGCCTTAGAACAAGGGGCTATAGGGCACTTAATACATCGATTGGCTTCTGAAATCGCCTCGTCATGACTAAGAGGAAGTATTACCTCATCAAAATCTCGAATACGTTCCTCAGGTGGTCTCCGTTTATATCGTCTCATGTATAAATTAATTAGCTGTACGCTATGCTTCACGATCTAATAACTAGGGATTCCACATTTAAATATGTATTTCGAAGATTTAACATAATGGGGATTTACATATGGTAAGGGGTAAAAGAGTGGTTTTTACACGTCCTAATAGAGTTGAGATAGAGGAGTATCAAGTTTCTGAACCAAACAAGGATGAGGTATTAATAAAAACGGTAAGTACTTTAATTAGTTCAGGTACTGAAACAGCATATCTATTAGCTCTTCCGAATACTCCAAGGAAATTCCCTATATATCCAGGTTATTCTAATTCGGGAATTGTAATAGCTAAGGGAGAGAACGTAGAGGATATAGGGGTAGGCGATAAAGTTGTTGCACCAGCAAATCACGCCAGCCACGTTGTAGTCAATAAGAGGTACGTCTATAAGATGCCTACGGGTCTATCCCATGATGAGGCTACATTCTTTAACGTAATTGCTATAGCGCTTCAGGGAGTAAGGAAGGCGCAGATAGAAATAGGGGATAGCGTTGTAGTACTTGGCCTCGGCCTTATAGGTCAATTAGCGTTAGCTCTTGCTAAACTGAATGGCGCATTACCATTAATAGGCATAGACCTTTACGAATATAGGTTGAAAGTAGCTGAAAAGCTAGGAGCTGACTACATTATAAATGCATCTAAGGAAGATATTGAGAAAAAAGTATACGGCATTACGAATGGTGGTGCCGAAGTAGTTATAGAGGCTACAGGTAACCCTAAGGCCATTCCATTAGCCTTTAAGCTTGCAAGGAAGTTTGGAAGAGTGATATTGCTTGGTAGTACTCGAGGTGAAACTACTGTAAACTTCTACTCAGATGTACATAAAAAAGGATTGACGATAATAGGAGCCCATAATAGTATAAGGCCTAGATATGAATCACATCATTTCTGGTGGACTGCAGAGGATGATATAAAGCTAGCTCTAAGGCTTATTAGCTTAAAGAGGATAGATGTTAAAAGCCTTATAAGTCTTAAACTGCCCTATCATAAGGCTGCAGAGGCCTATGACAAGCTAATAAATGCAAAGAATGAAGTAATAGCCATACTATTAGACTGGTCTTCAATAGGTTAGATGTATTGCATATAGGAGACCAAAGAATATGGTAGTAAAGGTTAATTAGATGATGAAAGAGTTAAATGTCCAGGGATGATGTATGAAATTACTCTATCTAGTTCTTGATGGAGTTGCTGATAGACCACAGGACGGACCAACATCCCTTGAACTAGCCCACAAACCTATGCTTGATGAACTAGCTCAAAAGGCAAAAGGCGGTATTATGTATACAATAGGCAGAGGTGTAGCTCCTGAGAGCGACTCAGCAGTGCTTTCCATACTAGGATATGATCCAGATCGATATTACACAGGACGAGGTCCTCTTGAAGCGTTAGGAGTCGGTATAAGAATAAAGGAAGGATACGAAGTTGCATTTAGGGCAAACTTCGCTACAATCAATAGCTCAACAGGTGAAATAATAGATAGACGATGTGGAAGAGATTTAAAGTCAGAAGAAACTAAAGAGTTGGCAAAGACGCTCAATGAGATTGACTTAGGTATCTCCGGCGCTTACGTTAAAGTAATTCCTACAATAGGGCATAGAGCGGTGGTTATAATTGGTCATGAATGGGAAAGGCTTTCGGGAAATGTTAGTAACACAGATCCCGCATACATAAAAAGGGGAAACATATCGGTAGCAGTGAAAGATTATAAGAAAGTAATCGCTAGATGTACTCCACTTGACAATACTCCTGAAGCAAAAAGAACTGCTGAAATAGTGAATATCTTTACTAAAAAAGCGATAGAGGTCTTAGATAGGCATCCTGTAAACTTACGTA
>JAGGUS010000063.1 GCA_021158375.1 Thermoprotei archaeon | reverse complement strand
TTTATTTTCTACTTAACGCCCTTTCTGAAGGTAGTACCACAGTTGGGGCACTTAAAGAGCCCTATCTTGACTGGCTTTCTTCCCTTTGGGGCTAGCTCCCATACCTTTATAGGTTCGCTAACTTCTGTCCCACACTTAGGGCAGGTTGGCATATTCTTAACCCCTAATGTGTAGATATCATTCGAGACTAATATACCTTACGTGTAACATTAATATTATCTAGGTAGTAACTTCAGCTTGGAAATACATTCTCTAGAGCAAAATGAAGATATTATGATTCAAGATAATCCATACGACAAAGTGATTCTAAGTAGCCTACATGTAAGGGAATCAGCCTCGAGCGCCTCGATCATCAAACTCACCCTGAAAAGCACTTCATCACCCTTTTGTCGCCCCGCTGACCGCGACCCGAATCATCGAAAGCATTCGCTCTCTCCTCGGGCTGTGGGATACGGGGCGGCTCAGACTACCTGCTTCTCCACATCCATCGGCGTCGCCTGAGATCATCATTGGCTTCTATATTTTATAAAAATTTAGAGTTTAATAATATTGTCTGAGGTGAGTAGATAACGATAAAAATTACTTAATAATTTTACCAGAGCGGTTTTACAGGGAATTTAACTGGTTGTCCTGTTCGAGATGACATATAGATTGCTTGTATTATTTCTAACGATTTCCTTCCCTCCTCTCCGTTTACTAATGGTTCTCTATTCTCAATTATACTGTCTACGAAGTCCCTTATCTGTAATGCGTGAAGGTTTGGTCGTACCTTTAGAGTTTCTTTAACACCCTCTTCCTTTTCCTCTTTAGCCTTTACCTCTTCGCCTTCTATTTTAAGTACTTTTACCTCTCTATCTTCGAGTACTACATAACCGCTACTACCTAGTATCGTTATCTTAGTCTCTTGAAATTCTCTGGGCATGGATACAGTACCTTCTAATACTCCAAGCGCACCATTCTTAAATTTAAGGACTGCGACTGCTGTATCCTCAACATTTATCGTATGAGTATATGTTCCGTAAAGGCCATATAGATGATCTATGTCGCCTAAGAACCACTGGAATAGGTCTATAGTGTGGATTGCTTGATTTATTAGAGCTCCTCCTCCCTCCGTTGACCATTTTCCTCTCCAACACTCAGCCCACTTGTCTGCGTGATAGTATTTAGTATCAGAACGGAACCACTTTACGATAGCCTCTGCCATCACTATTCTGCCTAGTTTTCCCTCTTCTAATAACCGCTTTATTCTCCTGGGACCTTCTGCAAACCTAGACTGAAAAATGACACCAAGCTTTACTCCAGCCTCTCTACATGCATTAATCATTTCATCAGCTTCCATTAGACTCGTAGCCATAGGCTTTTCAACCAGTACATGCTTACCATATACTGCAGCGGCTATTGTCATAGGAGCATGAAGGTAGTGAGGAGTACATATGCTAACAGCATCTAGGTCCTCCCTCTTAAGAAGTTCAATATAGCTTGTATAACCATCTACCCCTAGCTCTTTAGACCATTTCTTGACTAATTCTTTCCTCGTATCACATACAGCTATGATTTCTGCATTTTCACATTGCTTATAACCTTCTATATGAACTGGACCAATAGCGCCAAGTCCTACTACAGCAACTCTAACTAATTTAGATCTGGGCATATATATCCCACCATTATGTTCATTATGAACACTTATAACGTTTAATGACTTATACTTTTAAGTCTAGAATGAAAATAAATCATTTATATGAGCCCTAATGGGAGGTTAGTAATCCTAGTAGATAACGAGGCCTTATCCGGCTTCATGAACGAATGGGGACTAAGCATATACGTAGAACTGCCTGATGTAAGAATACTCTTCGATGCAGATACCGATCCAAACGTCCTTAAATATAATGCAGAGAAACTAAATATTGACCTACAGTCAATAGATTTCGCCATCCTAAGCCATAATCATAGAGACCACTATGGTGGTTATGAATACGTAGGACGTATATGTCCAGGATTAAAGGTATACGTGCCTCCTGATGCTAGATCGACAATAGAGAGATATGACTTATCACCTTACGTTATCGAAAGAAACCAGAGGATAACTGATAACGTGTTCATAGTAGGTCCCTTTGAGACAGCATATGGCTTCTATGAAATCGCACTTGGAGTAATCGTTAAGGATAAAGGCGTAGTTGTACTTGTAGGATGCTCACATCCAGGGATAGATCGTATAGCAACTACAGTAAAAGAGTTCACTAAAGAAAGGATTTATTATGTCTTAGGAGGCTTTCATAGTCCAAGTTACCGGTCTCTTGATGTGCTTGCAGGTATAGCACAGTACATATCGCCTATTCATTGTAGTGGAGACGAAGCAAAGAAATACGTTAAGAGCAAGTACTCTAATAAATATCGCGACGTTAGAGCAGGATCTATAATTCCACTCTAGTAGTCAATAGCTTACATAAGGAAGTCCTTGAAGAAATCTAATTGAAATAAGAAAGGGTTTTTATTTCCAATCGCTACTATTTTTGTCCGGCTATACCTATGGTTACAGTATGTTGCATAGGAGTGGGTAGATGGGGACAGAATATAGCCCGTGTACTAGCGACACTTCGTG
>JAGGUS010000178.1 GCA_021158375.1 Thermoprotei archaeon | reverse complement strand
GATTTCATGTTAGGAACTGATGTCTATGGTAAGACATTAGGCATAATAGGTTTAGGACGAATTGGTACTGCTGTAGCGCGTAGGGCTAAAGGCTTCAATATGAGGGTCTTGTATTATGATAAAGTTAAGAAAGTTGATAAAGAGAAGGAACTAGGTGTAGAATACCGTCCGCTCGATGAAGTACTTAAAGAATCAGATTTCGTAGTAATTTCTGTAGTCCTAACTAAGGAGACTTATCACATGATCGGCGAGAGGGAGTTAAAGTTAATGAAGCCCTCAGCATACCTAATAAATATCGCTAGAGGCGCTATTGTGGATACAAATGCTCTAGTAAAAGCGCTAAAGGAGGGTTGGATTGCTGGGGCTGCTTTAGATGTTTTTGAGGAGGAGCCTTTACCAAAGGATCACCCACTAACAAAACTCAAAAACGTAATACTAACACCACACATAGCAAGTGCAACTACTGAGACGAGAGCTAGAATGGCCGATCTAGCAGTAGAGAACCTCTTAAGTGTATTAAAAGGTGAGGAGCCAAAGCATCTAGTAAACCCCGAGGTTATGAAAATACGACCTCTATCTGAAGTAAAAATGATATGAATTCAGCTAATATATTTCTTCCAGTATTCCACACTTTCTTTAATATCTCTAAGCACCTTTTCCTCTCTCTCCTCGAATGGATGGATGATTTCAAGTACTAGAAGCACCTCCTTAGCTCCTGAATCTTCTATTGCATCAAGTACTTTATCTGGCTTTATTATGCCTCGCTTATTATATTCCTCAGTAAATGGCCAGTGTCTATCTGCTCTCCCATCCGTTTGTTGGACATGTACTACTGGAGAGAAGGCGCCAAGTTCTCTTAACCATGCATAGGGATCTAAATCTTCTTTCCTATCTACTCTCCACGCACATGCATGGCCGAGATCTATACAAAGCCTTATTGGCAAATCGCTCTCAGAGTTTACTATATTGAGTAGTTTCTTCGCCTGATCTATGGTATGAGGAGGTTCCCTAACAACAGGCATTGGTTCCCAAAGTAGCATTTTTAACCCTTTATCCTTTGCAATGCTGGAGAGCCTGATAAGACTATTAGTAACTGCATTGATAAGGAATTCTCTTCTCCTATCATTGAGATAATCAACCCAGCTCAATGCTCCAATATGCCCTCCTGTAGCTTCTGCTCTTAATTTGCTAGCTATCTCTATTGCACGAACATACCAATCAAAAGCATCAGCTCTCATTAATGGATCTGGATGTGCAAGCAAATTATAGCTATATGCTGCAAGACCCGTGAAGGTACTATGTATTGTTATGCCGTATTTGTTTATTATCCTTTTTATCCTACTTATCATAGCTGATAATGCTGGTTCTGTAGTTCTTGGATCTAAGAGGTCGTATGAAAATTGAACTATTTTAAGCCCTAATTCATTCGCAACTATGTTGCTCCAATCTTCAGGATTAGGCCATCTCTTTACAGCAAAACAATTGTTTATAGCTAGAACAAAACGAGTCAAGATATCACCTAAAGCATAGTATGGCTTACTAACGATATAAGCTCTACGCTCTCATGAATATTTCTTGGTGAGTTCCGTTAGAAGCTTAAATACTTCCTTGTTTGCTTCATATACTTTTAGATATACCTTGTAGTACTCATTGTATACTTCTCTCATATACTGGTCTGGCTTTGTGACCTCACTTATTTTAACCCATTCCTTTATCGTTTCATAGCCTTTAAGAACCCCCGTACCAACTCCTGCTAATAGCGCGTCTCCATATGGAGCTCCTGGGCTCTCAGCTATATAAAACATATCCATACCTGTTATACTTGCTATAATGCGTCTCCATAGAGGTGATCTTGCTCCTCCATTAACCAACATTATCCTCTTTATTGGTATTCCTACACGCATAGCAACTTCTAATGAGTACCTTATAGCATATCCAATACCCTCAAGCATTGCTCTATATACATGTGCTTTTGTATGATATGTCGTTAGGCCTATTAGACAGCTTCTTAGTTCTTCATCCCACCATGGAGCTCTCTCACCAACACTCATATGCGGTAAGAATATTAAACCATTACATCCTGGAGGAACTTTTTCAGCTTCCATATCTAGAATCGCATAAGCGCTTATATTAGTATGTTCACTTAATATTTTCTCTACGCGGCCAAATGTATCCCTAAAGTACCTTATGCACGCTCCTGCTGTAGTTATACCTGCAAACGAGTACAACTTCTTAGTATCATCTACTACATATGGGAAATTCACTAATTTCGGGGTAAGCCTTTCTTTATCTTGAATTATGCCTATACACATAGAAGTACCGAGCATAGCGCCAATCTCTCCATCTTCAATTGCCCCTACACTTAAAGCACTCACTGGAGCGTCTATTCCTCCGGCACAAACAGGAGTCCCCTTTCTCAATCCTGTTAACTTAGCGCCATCCTCTGTTATTTCTCCTACTACATCTTTAGCCATTACTATACGATCAGGAAGATAATCCCTAGGTATTCCCATTTCATCTAACATCTTATCAGACCAAGTCCTTTTATGAATGTTAAATATTCCTCCATAATTGCCTGCAGAACTGTAGTCTATGACTATTTCGCCAGTTAATCTGTAGATAACATAATCTTTGGGCGTAACTATCTTGTATATTCTCCTCCATATGTCTGGCTCATTAAATTTTATCCATAATATTTTAGTATATCCGAAATATGGATCTATAGTATTCCCACTGACCTTGAATATCTCTTCTTCTCCTATATTTTCTCTTACCCAAGCGCACTCCTTAGTTGCCCTCCTATCCATCCAAATTATCGCTGGCCTTAGCGGTTTCATTTCACGATCACAGGGAATACCTGATCCACCATAGAGCCCTGAGATAGCTACACCTGCTATATCTTTAGGATTAACTTTTGTCTTCTCTAATACCTCCCTTATAGTCTTGACTGTTGCATTAAACCATACTTCCGGCCATTGTTCCGCCCATCCAGGTTTAGGCGTTAGTACACCGTATTCAATATACGATGTACCTATAACCTTACCGCTAATATCGACAAGAACCGCCTTAGTTCCATAAGTACCAATATCAACTCCTATAAGATATTCAGTCATTCTTCTACACCTTAATAAACTATTAGCTTAGTTGTCTCTTTAACTATTACTAATGACCTTACTGTTCTATTAGGATTTTAGTACCTTATCTCAATAGCTAGTCCTCTTTTAGCAGATTCGGCTATAGCATCAAGTATAACCATGTTCCTATAACCATCTTCAATAGTAGCTCCTTGAGGGCCTATGTCTTTGTCATTAACTACTGCATCAAGGAAGTGATAGAGCTCATTTATAAACGTATGTTCCCATCCAATTATGTGTCCTGAAGGCCAATAGTACTTAATATAAGGGTGATGCCCTTCGGTAACTAATATGGTATGCCATCCCTCGATATCCTTAATTGGCTCCTCGTGCCAATACACCTTAAGTTCATTAAGTCGTTCGAGATTGAATTCTATAGAGCCTTTTTCGCCATTTATCTCAAAGTTATTATAGTTTTTCCTACCTGTAGCAAATCTTGTAGCCTCCAACGTTCCTATTGCGCCATTTTCAAACTCTATTGTAGCGACAAAAGCATCTTCAACTGTGACTTTCCCTTTCCTAGATGGATCATGTGGAAGAGGCCTTTCTTCTATGAATGTCTTCATCATTCCCGTTACTTTTTTAGGTTCTCCTATTAGGTATCGCGCTAGATCGACTATATGGCTACCTAGATCTCCTAATGGTCCACTTCCTGCAATCTCTTTTTGCAATCTCCAGACTAATGGGAAGCTAGGATCTATAAGCCAATCCTGAAGATACCTTGCCCTAAAGTGATAAATTCTACCAAGAAATCCCTCATCTATTAATTTCTTAGCCAGCATGACTGCAGGAACAAACCTATAGTTAAATGCCACCATAGCTTTTACTTCAGATCTCCTATATACATCAAGTATTTCTTTTGCTTCTTCTGCATTTCTAGCTAATGGCTTCTCAACGACGACATGCTTTCCTTCTTCCATAGCCTCTATTGTTGGATCCTTATGCAAATGGTTAGGAAGGCAATTATCAATTATCTCTACCTCTGGATCTTTCACTACTTCTCTCCAATTTGTAGTAAACCGCTTGTATCCATACCTAAGGGCTGCTTCCTTAACTTTCTTTTCAGTCCTTCCATATATTACTACTAGATCTGGTACGGCTGGAGGCGGCCAAAAGAATATCGGTATATCCTTCCATGCATGTGAGTGTGCTTTGCCCATAAATGCGTAACCTAGCATTCCGATACCGATTCGTCTTAAATTAACCCCACTCATGTTACTGGATATCTCTCACTTAATATATATCCCTTTAATAATTCTGGCTTAATTTTACTAAGAGCTCCTTTAACTCACATGCGCGACATATATCTCTAGAACTCGGCATGCCACATATTTTACAATGTCTCATCTCAACGCTACTTAGTACTGTCTCTCTTATGTCCTTCCCTAACCTTTCCTTTAACGCTAATATGCGATACTTCATACCAGGTCTTCTATATTCTAAGTCGTTTATCATTTCCCTTATCACATATCTCATCGAGAAACGTGCATAAGGGCAAGATAACGAAATTCGCTTAAATCCATGCGTTATGAAATAAACTAACGATTCTCTCTCATATACGAGATATAGCGGTTTAATTCTAGAAACTAATTTTGGAACATCGTTCTCATATCCTAAAGAGCATGCCTCTCTCGCGATACTTCTTATATCCCCTCTTATAAGGCTCATTATGAAGGTTTGAACTTCATCGTCTAGATTGTGGCCCGTAACGACGTAGTCTGCATTTTCATCTAGAGCAACTTTGTTTAGTAAATATCTTCTAAATACACCACATACACTACAAGGTTTTATACTATTCCTGCTTTTGACAAGTATATTAACTGCTTCCGGCGTACTTATTCCCATTTCCTCTTTCATGCTAACTATCCTATACTCTATCCCTAATTTTTTACAAAGATCCATTACTATAGCTCTTCTCTGTTTACTATATTCGCCTATCCCTTCATCTACGAATACTGCTTTCATTTTAAAGTCATATTCCTGCGAAAGCTTGTGCATTATATAAGTTGCATTAATACTATCCTTACCGCCTGATAGCGCTATAATTAAATATTTTCCTGATAACTTGCCCAATACTCCTGTTCTTTTAAGTGAAAGCATAACTTTTTGTTCCACAAATTTTGATAAACATTCCTTGCAGAGATTTAATCCAGCATACCGTATTTTTATAACCGCTTTTCTCTTTTTGCATAAATCACAAAGCACCATCTCAATCACACGATTCCTTACTAACCACTTGAGGATACAGGAAGTACCTCTATCTCGTCTCCATTCTCTACATAATCATCTTCAGTAATTAATTTGCCGTTTTTGAATACTATCACGCTTTCTGGATTTATTCCTATTTTTAGTAATATTTTTTCCACTTTAGTCTTGTTGTTAACAGTTACTTTCTTAATGTCATTCCTCATCTTTATTATTACTACTCCCTCCCTCTTCAATCCATCTATAACCATGCTCTGTCACCTCCTTTTTCCATATTGGCACCTCTCTTTTTAGCCGCTCCACTATTTCAATTAATGCTTTAAACCCTTCTTTTCTGTACCTTGAAGCCACTACTACGTATACTATGTCCTCTCCTCTACTAACGCTTCCTTTTCTATGTTCGACTATAGCATCTATTATACCGTATTTCGTCTTAACATCATGTAATATTTCGTTAAGTTTATTCTGGGCAAGCTTTTCATGAGCCTCATATTCCAGTCTAATTACTTTGCCCAAAGGAGATATCCCCCTTACAACGCCAATAAATACTAGTATTGCTCCTATTTCCTCGGACCCCTCCTTTATCTTACCTATTAGTTTATCCAGCTTACTCAACTTGTCTGTAATGCTTGCATACATTACTATCCCCCTGAGGGTAACGGCATTATATCTATCTTATCTCCATCTCTTAATAATATATCATCATCAATATCTATTAGCGTATCATTTATCGAGATGAGCAATCTCCTTCTTACATAATATTCTTCGATAATTTTTTTATTCATTCTCCTATCTATCTCTCGTATAACCTCTATAAGTCTAGATGGATTGTTTCCCATATCTAGGAACATGTGATCAATGCCTATTTCATCCCTGATCTTGGCATAAAATTTTACATAGATCCTCATACGTTACGCTACCTCCGCTAGATTATTTACTAATTCCCTTACCGCATGCAGGGCAATTAGGCCTACGTATTACTTTAAATGTCTTGAAGCGCATATGTAAGCCATTTATGACTAAGAAGTACCCTACAAGGGGCTCTCCTATTCCTGTCAGTAGCTTTATAGCCTCTAATGCCTCTATAGAGCCTACGAGTGCTGACGTCACTCCAATTACAGGAACTACCTTACTCTCTTCTTGTGGTTCCTTCGGTACGACACACCTAAGACAAGGACCCTTAAATGGTATTATGTCCATAACCTGTCCATTAAATCCGCTTACTGCTCCATGTATGAATGGACGTCTATATCGCACACATGCGTCATTTACAAGCAATCTTGTTCTGAAGTTGTCAAGACCATCTAATACTATATCTACTGATTTTACGTAATCATCAATGTTATCTTCATTTATCTCCTCTACTACTCCTTCTACATCGACATAAGGGTTCATTCTTCTCAGTTTCTCGGCAGCCACTCTTGCTTTGGCCTTCCCTACATCATCAATATTATATAATATCTGCCTATTCATGTTCGTCAGTTCTACTTTATCCCTATCCACTAGAATTATCTTACCGACTCCTGCTACTGTTAAATAAGTTGCAATTATCGAGCCTAAACCGCCAATCCCTATCACTAATGCTCTCTTGCTCTTTAATTTCTTCTGCCCTTCTATACCGAATCCCGTAATCCTTATCTGTCTATCGTATATCTCCATCTCCTCTTTGGTTAAATTAACTGCTTGCCCTACAACATTTCTCATGATTCTCACTAATTCTCTTTATAAATCCTTAACTTAAGGGTTAGGCAAAAATAAAATACTTTCACGATTAATAAATAATTATTGGGTATTATGCTTGGTGCGCTGTAGTTTCTGCAATGCTAGCGCTATAATCTCTCTTAGATACGCGAAGCTTAGACTATGTCCAGAACACCTATCATCATATTTAGAACGTAAAGTGCTTCGTACGATTAATAGATATGGCTTAATAAAGCGCAATGATAAAGTGCTAATTGCCGTATCTGGAGGTAAGGATAGTGCGACTTTAGCCCATATTCTCTATAGGCTGAAAGACCATTTAGGGATAAAATTAGTTGGCATGCATATAAACTTAGGTATAGGTGAATACTCTATTAAGCTTGAAAGGGCATCTCGCGAACTATTTGAGAGACTAGCTATCCCGTATGTGATACTAAGTTTAAAGGATATTGCAGATGTTACGTTACCTGATATAGTAAGGATGGCAAAAAGGGCTGCATGTAGTGTATGTGGCTTAATAAAGCGTTATTTAATGAATATTACCGCTTACATGCTCAATGCAAATAAACTAGCTACTGGCCACGTATTGGAGGATATCGTGCAATTTATTATTAAGGAGTTCCTCACAGCTGATTTTGATAGATTGAGCAAGCTCAAACCATTATTAGAGGGAACGCCGGATGGAAGGCTTGTGACTAAAATACGGCCCCTATACGAAGTAAGGGAAAAAGAATCCCTTACCTATGCTATAGTGAACAACCTGCCCTTTGTTTACGATACATGTCCTTTAATAGATGAACGCATGATGGTATTTAAGATAAGACGGCTAATAGATAATCTTGAATTAGAGCATCCTGGCCTTAGTATATACTTTCTGAGAAAGTACAACAGCTCGTTTATAAAGTACTTAGAGAATTTAGGCATGAATAAAACTAAATTCTCTACTTGTAACATTTGCGGTATGCCGTCAACTAGCCATACATGCGGGTTCTGTCGTTTAATACTACGTATAGGTAAAGACCCGTTAGATGTACTAGCTAGAGTTAGATCACAAATAGAGACCATGACTTAAATAAGTCTATTGGATACCTCTTACAGCTCTATATATCTTAATGAAGCGTTCAAAATATGAATTGTATAGCGCACTTTTATCGGGATCTGGTTGCATAATATCGACCACCTTAATCATACTCTTACATGCCTCCTCTAAGTCCCTATACAATCCTAATGCAGTAAATCCCATGATTGCAGCACCGAGTAGTGACGCCTCTTCTGTATGAATGGCTTCGACTGGTAATTGAAATACATTTGCCATTATCTCTCTCCATGTCTTGGATTTAGCTCCACCCCCGCCAATTCTTATCTTACATCCAACTATATTATTCTCCTCCATAGCCTTGTATATCCATCTTAAGGTATATGCACATCCCTCCATTAATGCTCTGAGGATATGGGCCTTACCATGCGTTAACTTAAGCCCCCAAAATACACCCCTAATCTTAGAATCCCTTATTGGGAACCTCTCGCCTGTGAAGAAAGGAAGAGCTATAAGGTCATCCGCTCCTGCATTTACGCTTCCAGCTAAACGATCTATACCCTCATATATGTTCATTTTCATTTTCTTAAAAACATCGGCCTCTACGTTAATGATATTATCTTTAAACCATTTTACGACTATCCCTGCATTATTTATAGCGCCTCCAGGTAGCCTATATCCAAATCCTATGTAATAACAGAAGAACCTCATTTCCTTGCTGTAATCCGTTACTACTTCCCTTGAGGACGATCTTATAGCACCACTAGTACCTAAATTAAGCGCTAACGTCCTTCCATCTATTGCTCCTACTCCGACACTATGAAGTGCTCCATCTGAACTACCTATTATCAGTGGCACTGGCTCCTTTAATCCTAGTTCTAACGCTACACTTCTACTTATGGGTAATTCCTCCTTACAATCTACTAGCTCAGGTAGCTTTTCCTCCCCGATCTGACATAGTTCTAATGCATAATCACTCCACTTAAGCCTACTTATATCAAGTAATTGGCTACCTGATGCTACACCTCTATCTATAAATGTCTCACCGAGCAACTTGAATATGGTATAATCCTTTGCAGAAAGGAATAATTTTGCGTTCTTAAATACATTTTTATAGTTCTCCCTAAGCCATATGATTTTAGTCAGTGGATATATCACTAAGGGAGGGCAACCAGTCTCCTTATATAGCTTATAGGGTTCTATATCCTTAAGTGTACTCTCTAAAATGCTACTTGGTCTTGTATCTAAATACGTTACTAAAGGTATGAGCTCCCTTCCGTGCCTATCTATAACTGTAACGCCGTGCATTTGAGCACTTAGAACTATAGCGTATATGTCTCCGCTATGCCTTTTTACAGCCTCTTTTATGGCATCTCTCGTTGCAATATATATTTCCTTGGGATCCTGCACTGCACTTCCATCTCTTCCTATATTTATGTTGAGTTCCTTTACTCTAAGATCTAGAATTCTGCCATTTATATCCACGATTCCGGCTCGTACACTACTAGTTCCTATATCTACTGATAATATTTTTTCTATTACTCATTCCCCCTTATCCATTTTATCTTACTTAATACCTCTGGATTTGCAATGTTATGTGGTTTTAAACCTTTACAAGCTCTAACTACGTCTTCCGCTACCATCATGTCCATTCTTCTTAAAGCCTCTTTAGTAAATGCTGCTATGTGTGGTGTTAGTATTACGTTTTTGAGTTTTGTTAGTGGGTGATCCTTTGGTAAAGGCTCCTCCTCAAAAACATCTAAAGCAGCCCCAGCAATCCAACCCTCCTTTAGCGCTTTTATTAGGGCTTTTTCGTCTATTATAGCGCCTCTTGCCGTATTTATCAGATATGCCGTCCTCTTCATCAGCTTTAACTCCCTCTCACCAATCATGTGATAAGTTTCTTCTGTTAGTGCAGCATGTATTGTAACAATATCAGACTCTTTAAGCAAAGTATCCAAATCAACAAGCCTACAACCAAAACTACTAACAACATCAACAGAAACATAAGGATCATAAACCAGAACGTTCATATTAAAGGCGTTCTTAGCCATTCTTGCGACTTTCCTGCCTATATTACCAAAGCCTATTACACCTAATGTCTTTCCTGCGAGCTCTATTCCTACTAATTCACTTCGTATTCTCCATCCTTTCTCCTTAAGTTCTTCATTAGCTTTAACTATGTTCTTTACTAAAGTCAGGATAAGTCCTATAGTGTGCTCTGCTACTGATTGAGAATTGGCATGTCTGGTGTAGGTAACCAATACGCCTAACTCTGTTGCTGCTTTAAGGTCTACATTGTCTAACCCAACTCCACGTTTAGCTATCATTTTGAGATTTGGCGTTTTAAGAAGAACTTCTTTTCCTATCTTTCCACTGGCTCCAAGAACTATTATGTCTGCATCACTTATTATTTCGGCTATTTTCTCTTGAGTAGCACCTTTAGGTATTTTCCTACGTTCAACTTCAGCAACTTCTCTTATTCTCTCAATAGCTTC
>JAGGUS010000117.1 GCA_021158375.1 Thermoprotei archaeon | reverse complement strand
TAAAACGAGTAGGGCCATTGCTTGTTGAGGTTACTATTGAGAGCTTAAGACAAAGCCTAGCGAAATTAGAAGATATGTATAAAGAGGGGAAGATAGATGAAAAGACATATAGGAAATTGCGTAAAGAACTAGAGGAATATGTGAAGTTGGCATAATGGGGGATAGATTATGGCTGAGGTGGGTGATGCCCTTAATAGGTATGAAACCGAATTGGAGGAAGTAGAGAGAACGTGGAAGAATTATAGGGAAATAGTTAAGAGGCTATTAAACTCTTGGATAATAGACAAACCAAAAATACTGTCAAGATTATCTGAATTAGAGGGATTACTTCAAAAATATCAGGATGAACTGAAGGAACTCAATATCAGATACGAGCTAGGCCTTATGTCTGAAGAGGAACTTAGAAAATCAATTGAAAGTATAGAGAAAGAGATGCAGAAGCTCAACGAACATGTAGAGGAGCTTAGACAGAGATTAACTAATATAGAGAGACTATGTTTAATGCATGCATTTCAGGCCAGATTACCGTTTACAGGAGCGAGTATAAGAGAGATAAAGGAAAAGATCTCAAGACTAGAGGAGCTTAAGAGACAGGGCAGATTGTTAGATGAGGTTTATGTAAAGATAAAACGTGAACTCGAGGATCAGTTAAGAATCCTAGAGGAGAAGGTAAGTGAAATACAGGGTCAGAGCGCTAGTATTAGCACTGGAGAAGAGGAGAAAACATCATAGGCTAAAACTTTAGTCTTCAGCTCTCTTCCCTCAATAATAGAGGAGTAGAAAAGTCTAGGAGAAAGAACATGAGATGCCCAGGAAACCATAAGAGTAGTGTCAATTATCTTAAAAGATTTCAGAACAGGAGCACATATTCGGAGAACATCAAGAAGTAGCTTCGGAGTTTCAAAGTAACAGGAGTTATCACTGCCGCTAATTATACTACCGGAAATAAGGAAGAACTTTCTTATTATGTCTAAAGTAATTTCGTACTGTAGCTTAGAGAGAGGATATTTTATAACAGATCTTAGGTTTATTTGCGGCGTTATGCCTAAGATCCACCTAAAGAAAATGTAAAGTAGCTTATCCTGAATCCTTATATAGCTCTCCGTTATCCTTACTTTCGCTTTACTTTCAATATCTGCTAGTGCATTTAAAAGGAGATCTCTATCATCTCTCTTCTTAAGATTGAATAGTATAATACCTTTTTCGCAACTCAGATCTACGTAGCGAAGTGATGAAATACCTAAAGCTGTAAGGATCTTAAAAGATTCCACAGACATATCGATGAATACAGGGATTTTACTCTTACCTCGCCGTAGCGTAATATAGCTATCGAGAAGCATATCTAGCATGTTTAATGCATCAGAGTAATGATCTAAGATAGTACGTATTAATGAAAGGGGGCACTTACCAGTTTTAAGCCAATTGTAGGCAGTTCTATCGGATTTGAAACCCAAGTTTACAAAAAAGGAGCGCCAATCTACTCCTTTAGTCAATAACTCTAGGAGATCTTTAATATTGTCGATATACAAATAGCTAGGAAGCCAGTCAGGACCCTGTCTAAGCAGAGCTTCTATGCTGTTTATATATCTATCACTTCCATTAAAGTTGAGGAAAGCGAAGGGTATCTTATAATCATTAATATTATTTAGAATTTCTTGAGCAGTCGTTAGGGTGCTCTTTGTAGTTATTAAATGATCTGGCGTACATTTTAACGAAAGACCATTATCAAACTTCAAGTGAATGAGCTTATCAGATATAGCTCTTCGGAAGCCTTGTATGTTCTTAAAACCATCGATTGTTAAAACTTTAATGGGTCTATCCTTTTTAAACAGAGACCATGCAGTTCTAATATCTGCTGAAAATGCCTCCTCCTTAAAAAGCACTAAACCAGTCTCTCCCAATAGCATGATACGCCTCCTCGAAGATCCTATTCGCGATATCAATTAATCCTTTAGCTCTTTCCTTATTCGTACCTTCCACATATATCCTGAATACAGGTTCTGTTCCCGATGGCCTAAAGAGTATCCAGCTACCATCATCAAAAACAACCTTAACTCCATCAATAGTGATTATGCGAACATCTTTGAATTTCCTTTCCACTATCCTTCTGATTCTATCGACAAGTGCGTTTTTAGTCTCCCATTTTATGGGCTTAGCTATTTTAATTAGATGGTATTTGGGATATCTCGATATTAAAGCACTTAACGTTCCTTTGCGTTTAACTAGATCTATCATCCTGAGTAAGGCATATGCAGGATCCCCATAAAGTATGTTAGTAGGCCATATGTATTTGCCTGTTTCCTCAAAGGCAAATACTACTTCATGCCGTCTTCGTCTTATAGCATCTATTATGGAGGGGGGACCAACTTTAGTATATATTATTTCACAGTTGAAACGCTCCTTAACGTAATGTATTGTTCGTGAAGTATTTATAGGACACACTATAGCTCCATAGCCCTTCTCCTCTAGCTCTGCTTCGGCAAACAGAGTTCCTATTACATCTCCCCAAAGAACATTCCCATTTTCATCACAGAATATAGCTCTGTCTCCATCGCCATCTACTGCCATACCAAATAGAGCTGATTCTCTCCTTACAGTGGCGGATAGAGCGTAGAGATTATCTGGTCTTGGATAAGGATCTCTCTGCCTATGGTAAGGATCTATATCATCATTTATAGGAATTGAAACCCCGCCTATAAGTTCAACTAGTATTGGTAAGACATATGATTGAGGGCCATTGCAGCAGTCGATAGCGATCTTCTCTCCTGAAAGATTAACGTTGAAGTATTGTAAGGTGTTATTTATGTAAACTTCTATCGCATTATCAAACTCCTCTAGAGAACCTATAGCATTCCATGGAACTCTTTTGAATTTACCTTTAAGTATCATATCCTCAATTACTACCTCAAGTTCAGGAGGGAGTTCACCAGTATCATTTATAAAGAATAGTACACCAGTAATGTTAGGAGGGGTATGACTACCTGTTATCATTACTGCTCCATCAGCCTTTAAGGTTTTGAGTACATGTAACAAAGCGGGCGTAGGAACCATACCTAAATCAAGTACATCCATTCCACTGGCTAATAAACCGGAGATAACTGCGTGTCTTATGGATCTAGAGGGGAGGCGTTCATCACTTCCAACTAATATAAGACCGCAATTATCAAGTAGCGTAGCGTAGGCAAGAGTTACCTTTGTAATCAATTCTGGCATTAATAGCTTATCAACTTCTCCCCTTATTCCTGAAGTTCCAAAGAGCCTCCTTTCCACAAATATAACATAATATAGCGTAAGTATTTAGATGTTGTTAAGCTAAGAGGAGCTATTAGATGCGCATCTGGAGTCATTTAGTTGAATTGACATGCCCGTATCGGTGAGGTTAGATGAAAGTAACAACGTCTCATTCTCTCTATATATTTCATTTATTCCTTCCCTTATGGTCTTTTTCATCCGTTTTATTATATCGTTAGGCAAGAGAGAGAAACGGCGACTAGCTTTTAACTTTAAGGCTAAAGTCTGTAACACAAATGAAAGAGCATATGCGAGCAGAATTCCATAGGATAGTGAACAAGTGCCTCTAAGGACTAAAATCATATAGACCATAAAGTTTTGAAATGCAATAGCAGAAGCTAGGAACAGAATACTTGATAAGAAAAGGAGAGCGAGGGTATCTAAGCCTATTAAGCCCTTATTCGTTATGGTCTTAATGAATAGTGCCAAAATGAGCGATAAAGCTAGTAAGAATAGCTTAGAGGGGAGGGCACTTAATTCAAGAGTTACCTTACGATATGTATTATCGCTAGAGGCTTGCACATAGCCCCATGGATATAATAAATAACGATGATCTCTATCTTCAATAACGTACCAAGGAATAATAGAACATGAGATCGCCAAGCTCAGAATCACAGATGAGAGTAGGATATGTAATGCGCTTTTTACGTGAGCTTTATTTATATCGATCTTAAGCATAGCGTCCACTCCATACATAAATCTCGATTTAATAGAAGGAAATCTTTCCCTTACTAATATGCGATATGATCTAGGTAATACGTAGATAGTGGGGATACGCTTATTACACAATAATTATTAGTTTAAATAAGGGATGAGGATGCCTCCTGCGCCCCGGAGGACTGATGACGAGAGCCCGGCATTACCGACTCACCTTCTGCATTATGAATTTAAATTCATAAAGAATCATGAAGAATTGCTTGATATTGATGATGAGAAGGAGAGGAATGCAAGGTTTTATTCATTATATTTACTCGAAGAAGGGCTTAAAGCAGCAGATCCTAGGCATTCTGTATTAAACGCAATAGATTTGAGAGATGGCGAACTTACTATAAAAGATATTAGAGTGAAGTTAGACAAGTATGAAAAAATATTTATCGTAGGTGCTGGAAAGGCAGTTGGAGCTATGGCAGAAGCGATAGAGGAGATCCTTAAGGATGAAATAACAGATGGTGTGATATCAGTACCAAAAGGAACTAAAGAGAGGTATCGCTTAAGTAAGATAAGGATAGTAGAGGGAGAGCATCCAATACCAGGTGAGGGAAGTCTCTATGCAGCTGACGAGATCTTAAGGTTATTAAAAAATGTAGATGAGAAAACATTGGTACTAGTGCTTCTTTCAGGCGGAGGATCTGCATTAATGGAAAAGCCATGGGAAGGTATAAGACTTGAAAGCCTTACCGAATGTACTAAAATGTTACTTGCCTCAGGTGCTAGTATAGATGAGGTAAACGTTGTAAGGAAGCACATATCGACCATAAAGGGAGGTAGGTTAGCAAGAGCAGCTTATCCAGCGGAAGTAATCTCGTTAATAATATCAGATGTAGTAGGTGATAAGATTGATACAATAGCATCTGGGCCTACGTCACCAGATCCATCAACATACGAGGATGCATATAACATATTAAAGCGTTACAATATATGGACTGAGATACCCGAAGAGATACGAAATCATATCGAACTTGGAATGAAAGGAGAAAGGCCTGAAACTCCAAAACCAGGTAGTAAATATTTTGAAAAAGTTAATAACATAATAGTTGCTGGAAATAGGTTGTCCCTGAGGGCTATGAAAGAGAAGGCGGAGAGCCTTGGCTTAAGAGCTCTTATTCTTTCGTCTATGATAGAGGGAGAAGCAGCAGAGGTAG
>JAGGUS010000180.1 GCA_021158375.1 Thermoprotei archaeon | reverse complement strand
TCCTGTAGAGGCTCCGGCAGCTAAGTTACCATCTGAGTCAAGAGCAACTGCGCCAACAGTTTCATGAGCTTGGGCTCTTAAGTAGTATCTTATACTATTCTCAAGTACTTTATATGGTAACTTTCCGTTTTCTTCGAACATCCTCTTGAGCTCAATATATCTTCTCCTTCTATCTTCCCTTACTTCATTTAATTCCTCAAGATTAAACGCTTTAGCCAATTTCGTCGCCGTATCTCCTGCAAGGAATACATGTCCATCAATCTCCAATACCTTACGCGCTAGGCTTATAGGGTTCTTCACATTCCTTACACATGCTACAGAACCGACCTTAAGGTCTTTACTAAACATTATTCCAGCATCCATTTCGATAAAACCATCAAAATTCAACACGGATCCCTTACCAGCATTAAATAGGCCCGTATCCTCTAAGTATCTTATGGAAGCCTCTACTGCATCAAGAGCGCTTCCGTTTAGGAGCTCTTTATATCCCTCCTCTGTTGCTTCTCTTAAGGCTTGCTCATATCTCTTAAGATCCTTGACTCTACTCCACCTACCAGCTCCTCCATGAACAAACACTACACGAGTCATACTTCTCCCTCTATGGAATCATCGCTTAACTTTATCTATCAGACAATTTAATATTTCCCTAGCTGGATCGGTTTTCGTAACACTTTTAAGTTCTTTCCAATCGGGAGAGCCGTTTACTTCAAGTACGTAAAATTTACCATCGGATTCAATTATATCCACGCCTGCATACCAGAGCCCTATTGTCTCAGTAGCTTTTACCGCGATGCGCTCTACTTCTTCACTTAATGATATGGGCTCACCTCTTGCACCTTGGGCAATATTAGTCTTCCAGCCGGATACCGCAATTCTTTTCATCGCGGCAATCACACGTCCATTTACTACAAATGCCCTTATATCATAACCTCTATTCTTTATATACTCTTGTACAAGCGGGTACTGACCATATAGGGCAAGCGTCTTAAGTACATTAAATCCCACATCAGGATCCTTTATTAGCGTTATCCCATAACCTCTAGATCCTACTAAAGGCTTTATTACGGAGATACCAAAGTTAACAACAGCTTGATATTCCTCCTTCAAGAACTCGCTTGTAAATGTACGAGGAACAGCTATTCCTGCTCTCTTAAGCATTATCAACGTCATGAGTTTATTTCGTGATATTAACAAAGGATCTATAGGATTCATGAGGACGACTCCTAAATCTTCAAGGGTCTTAAGCACGGCAATACGCCTGAAGTGCTGATATAGATTTATATTAAAGCCGAATGATCTAACGATACCTCCACTATACTTTAATAAGTTCTCCCCACGATATGTTACCTTCGGATCATCATCTACTAATATATTGATTCCCCTTAACACTACTGGCTTTACCTCTATTCCCATACTTTTTGCGGTCTTAATTAGGTCTAAGACTGGAAAATCTGCCCTGCGGCTACTATGTATGATCATTATCCTCATTATAATCCCCCTCTTATCAGCACTTCTATGGTTATCGGCAAAAATAAAAATAGGTTATAATCGCTCATGTAAAAACAATAAATATTAACTGCTAAAACTGCTATTACATAAGATCATGCAATGAGAGTTAAAGTAAGGGAAAGCTCTAAGAGTATAGTGGAGGCGATAAGGTTAGCTGTAAGGCGCCTTCTTGTAAAAGGGCGCTCCTATCATAAACTAGCCCTTTATGTAATGGGCGGAACAAAGTTCATTCCAAAGGGCATAAAACTATTCATGAACAGACTAGGTTCCAACAAGTTAGATGTGGGAGTTTTCGATTTAAGTAGAATCTTTTTTGTTCTTTCTAATGCTGGTTATAGTGAAGTTAGAAATGTTCTCTTTAATTTATATAAATTGCAACTTGAAAATGGTCTCTGGATTGATTATGACGTTAACTTAGACTTCTTTAGACTGCTTAATGATAAAGGAATCGCACTCAGAATGACGCTTGATGTGCTCATGTCAGTAAACAAGTTAGGTATCCCTATTGATGGTAAGCTGAAGCGTGCAGTGGATGCCTTATTTAGAGCACGTTCTCCTGATGGTGTCTGGAGAAGAACCTTTACTAGATCCAAGACATGGGATGTGGAGATAACCTCTAAGGCACTATTAATTTTAAACGATTACATTGATGAATTAATGAGAGTTCGTACGCTAGACCTAATTAGTAAGTGGCTGAGTTCTTGCATTATAACACGCTCTTGTGACCAACCATGGGCACTAGGATGGGCAATCCGCGTGCTTTATGAAAATAACCTTCTTAATGAAAAGCAACTAAACGAAGCTATTAATATGTTAATAGGTTTGCAGAGTAATAGTGGATATTGGGGTATTTTTGAGGAAAATCTGGAATTAACCTTTGATAACTTAATGAATTTACTAGCTATTAAGGATCACGAGAAATCACTAATGAATGAAATATCTCGTATAGCCAACGTGAAAGCTCGTATTGTATCCGTGATAAACGAATTATATTCCGATATGGTCGATTACCTAAAGGAAGATCTTGTAAATCTTACTAAGAGGAATACAGTACGTGAGACGAATGTATTCCGAAACGCATTCATATGGGCTGTAGAGAGGAGTCTCTTTAGGAAACAAGATCCAAGGCCTTTAATAGAGCTGTTCAGCAACTACACAGAAGAGTATAGGCCAAAAACGCTATATGATCATGCTTATACTATTGCGAGATATGTGCTAGATAAAGTCGCTGAGGTGAGTAACAGGCATGTCGCATTAGGCTGGCTTCTAAGATATTTTAAACTTAATCTATGGCGCTCCGCTCCGCTTCTCGTAATAGAAAAGGCTATTGCCGCGTTTCCCAATTCAAATCAGAAGTTGTGCGACACGTATATGTTTGCGCTAAGTATAGCCTTAAATATTCCAAAAGAACATATTCGTAAGATTCCATGTCCTGTCGATAAAAATCTTATTGAAATCTTACGTAAATTAGGCCTCATTACAACTCCCATTATGATAGCTATAAAGAATTACAATAAAGTTAGAGATGAAGTTCAAATGCTTGCGAAAGAACTATTCCCTAATTCTCCGTTCAAACTCTATGCGTTATCCATGATCCCAAGGAGATGGTGTAGAGGTCCAACTCCATGTGTTAAGCCTTCTAGAAAAGGTTACGTTTTATGTCCATTCCATGATCTATGTCCTTACTTCAAGGGTGATAGCATTGGAGTTAACTAAACCGCTTAGGCTACTTATAGAGGAACACGAACTTGAGGCAAAAGAATTCTTAACAAAAGCTTTAGCAAGTATAGGGCTTACCTCATTAAGACCTATAAAAAGCGTACTATTACATACTCTCATAGTAAGCATTATTGATCTAAAGAGGTGGGCTTGGCACCTCATGACTATAAACCATGTAATGAACGAGGCTTGGCGTCTCATAAGCCATGTTGGTGATATGGATGAAGTCTCTTTATTCATAGATGAAAATCTCCTTGAAACAGCGATTGAGGATACTAATAAGCTATTAAAGCTTAATGATTATGAACGTAGTGACTTGGTAGATACTATTAGATTTTTCGCCTTATTCTTAAAGGAAATAGAGAAAAATACACTCTATGATTTTAAGAAATTCAGTGCCGTTCTTCGAGATTTCGTGATAGATAATCTCTCCAAGTTAATTGATGAAAAGGTCTATGCTAAGAAAGCTAAATACTTTGGTAAATTGCTAGCCATTAAGAGAGCAACACCCTATAGAGTAGCGCAATTAGCTCTTCTTTGCTTCCCTATAGTGGATATAGGGATTGCTGATACGTATTTGTATCTACTAGCAAAAATCCTTAAGATATGGCCTAATGCTGATTTATCTGAGTTTCACTGCCCTATGGATCCTTCTATAATACGCGTAGGCGTTCGTATTGGTCTGTTCAATAGGCGTTTCAAGACTTCAAGATATGGTGGTTATCGTTATCGAATATTTCAAAACATAGCTAAAGCGCTATTTCCTAATGATCCTACAAAGCTATATACCCTTAGGTATGTTGGCGAAGTTTTCTGTACGCCCTATAAGAAAAAATGCGATGAATGTTGGCTCTTTGGTATTTGCAAATACTATTTAGCCTCTACAAGTTAAGCGAAAATAGGAGAATAAATTTTTAAGGAGAAAATCTTGATTGGTATTGGTGTTTCAAGTGCGTGTAATATATCATGCTGAAGAAGTAGAGATACCCGATAATGTTGAAGTTAAGGTTGAGGGGAAAAGAGTAACTGTTAAAGGGCCTAAAGGCGAACTTACAAAGGACTTCAGTCATGCGCCAGTTAATATACGTCTTGAGGATAAGAAGGTCATAGTTGAAGTATACATGGCTAGAAAGAAGGAATACAGCGTTGTAAAAACTATAGCCTCTCATATAAAGAACATGATACTTGGCATTACACATGGCTTTAGATACTACCTTAAAATAGTCTACGCTCATTTCCCAATAAGTGTAAAAGTAGAGGGCGATAAGGTTATAATTGAGAACTTCCTTGGTGAAAGAGCTCCTAGAATAGCTAAGATAGTAGGAAAGGACGTAAAGGTTTATGTTAAAGGTGACGATGTAATAGTAGAGGGCATAGATATACAGGCCGTATCTCAGACTGCTGCCAATATCAGAGAAGTGACTAAGTTAAGGGGAAAACAAAGGCGTTCTCCACATGGCCGTGGCGGTGGTCCTGGCGTACTTGACGGCATATACCCCTATAAGCGTGAGATAATAGGCATTGCAGTTAAGGAGATATAATGCTTGCATCATTAGCTGTATTTATATTACTGCAAATTATGACTATTTGAGCGATTTGCCTGCGTCTCCTATTTAGGAATTTTAGAAACTGTGAAAATATTAAGATACCAACGATAACTTTTAATAAGAGTTATAATACGAACTTTTATCGTTACAATCAGGATAAGGATGGATGGCTAGTGAGATTCCTATTCCTAGCTGAATTCGATAAAAACCTACGCTTTAGATGTTTGCTCTGCGGAAGATGTTGTACTGGATACAATGGAGGACTTAAATTAGAACTTTATAAAAGCGATATTGACTTTATTGCAAGTAAGAACTATAAGGACTTCTATGAAGATAAAAATGGCATTAAATTAATGAAAATAAAATATGGCATGCCCTGTCCATTCTATGAAAATGGACTTTGTAAATTAAAACTGCTGTATGGCTTCTTCCCTTGGAACTGTAGCGTATATCCGTTGCAAGTTGTTGAGCATTCTGGCTTCTTCGTAGTTAGAATAAATCCAGCTGCATTAGAAGAATGTCCTGGTCTTGGAAGAGGCCCCCGTCTTAGGGATACTTTGTTAAGGAAGATAATAAGCGGGGTAGTTAGCATAAAGATGACGTCAGACCCCAGGACTCTGCCTCAGGATATAGCTTTGTCGCTTGCTGAGGTACGCTGGTCTAAGAGCTAAATTCGACATAAAAGTATGAAATTTAATACCTTAAAGAGTGATATTACCAACTAAACGTACTACTTCCTATATCTCTTCCAACGTAAGTTCTTGCTTCTGCATCGTCTGCACTTCTCCGCACCAGGAGGGTTTCTTGCTCCACACTTTCTGCAAATCATTACATTAAATGTATGTCTTATCGCTATCTGGAGTTTCTCCGGGTCTGTTATTGGCATGTTGATCTACCTCCATATCGTCCTCCTTTACGCATATGCTATATATTTATTTTTCTGTTTAGTTTAAAAGTAAACGCTAGAAATATGTCTATTAGCTCGCACTCTCTGATCGGGTTCGCCTCTTTGTATGGGTGGTCTTCGGTTCATCTTTTTCCTCCCCTGTCGGTCTGGTTTCATCCGTCATTGGGGAGGCGTTCACCGCCGACCCATGGCGACGGCACATCTGCACAAGACAATGCCCTAAACAAAAATATAAACATAACGCATCATGGAGAACATATAAAACATATAAAAACCTTCTACGGCTTCTAGATAATCCCTGCAAAACCATCTGAATCGAGAGCTTGGATACCTCCTAATATCGATTAGTAACTCGATCTTATATCGTTTTAAAAGCCTAACGAACTCTTCAAAAGTCCTATTTGAATGACCAATTGTGTAGATTTCATCTGCCATCGTTTAACTCATCGTAAAGTAGATAATTAACTCTATTCACTATAAATTTAAGACAATACATAAGACCTTAATGTCATCATTATCGCTAGTTAGGAGTCATAATCCTTAACTCATGAAAGTTCAATGAATGAGATCCTTAATCGTCATTATCTCGAACTTTGAATTCAGTCTTTCAATAATGCTATTAAACTCCTTCTTATGTAATAACATAAGGATATCATCATCTTCTGTTACCAAGGCATTTGCCTTATTGATTGCGGAAGATAGTATTAAACAATCTATGAAGTCGTTTAGGAGGCTTCTTATCTTAAATGCAGTCGATAGTATAGTTGTATCGTAGATGGGTACTCTATCTACCCTGTTATCATAAATTATAGCTCTGAGGCCTCTAAGTACTCTTTCAGGAGAGAGCATTCTAGATACTACATACTTAGCACCTTTAGCTGAAAGCTCAAAGAGCGTGATCTCACTTATGTAGACTTCATATCCGCTTTCGATCAATCTAATAACAGCATCTTGTGGGATGTCCTTAATTGAAATCCCTATAGCTGGTAAGAAATAGGTAGTATCTAGTAATAATTTCATAGCTCAACCCTCTTAGATAGCTCTTTTCTAAACTTATGGAAGTCCTCTAGCGTTATCTCAACTTCTGCTCTCTCCCTTAAGACATCTTCTAGACTAGGGATAGGCTCTACTATAAGCCTTCCATCTTCAACTCTGTAGATCACTCTTGTATGAGGATTGAGCCCTAGTTTTTCCCTGATCTTTTTAGGAGGAAAAAGTTCCCCTTTTGAGCCGACCTTACCTTCTGCGTACACGAAATTCACCGAGTCAAATTATTATAACTCGAATTTTATATACTTCTCTCGAAATTTATCCATTACCGGAAGCTCCAATTGTTACAGATCTCTAAGTTAATTACGGGCCGAGGTCTACGTAGAGGTGGAAGATAGAGAAGTATACCCTGTCAAATGCAAAATATCTAATCCAGAGTATGGAGCTCTTATAAGCGATATACTCGATAGCAACTTGGACATCGTAATTCTTGATCTA